>JBBSSO010000009.1:0-14506 GCA_038241905.1 Cytophagales bacterium
GGGGAAGTCTTTGGATTTTACGTCTTTAATGTAGCTGGTTACGGCCTCGGTGATGGTTTCGTGGAGTTCTGCGTAGCGGCGCAGAAAACGGGGTTTAAATTCTTTGGTAATGCCCAGCAAGTCATGAATAACCAAAACTTGACCGTCCACGTCCGGGCCCGCGCCAATCCCGATGATGGGAATATCCAACTCTTCGGCCACGCGTTTGGCCAGCGTAGAAGGAATTTTCTCTAGCACCAACGCAAAACAACCCAATTCCTGCAACACCCGGGCATCTGCCAGAAGTTTTTCGGCTTCTTCTTCTTCCTTAGCCCTAACGGAATAGGTGCCAAATTTATAAATAGACTGCGGCGTAAGGCCCAAATGCCCCATTACAGGCACGCCCGCGCTTAAGATACGGGTCACAGAATCTTTTATTTCCACGCCGCCTTCCATCTTTACGCCGTGCGCCCCAGATTCTTTCATAATCCGGATGGCTGACCGCAGCGCTTCAGAAGAATTTCCTTGGTAAGAACCAAACGGCAAATCTACTACCACAAACGCCCGCTTTACGCCCCGCACCACGCCAGAAGCATGGTAAATCATTTGATCTAGCGTTATGGGCAAGGTAGTTTCATGGCCCGCCATAACGTTAGAAGCAGAATCACCGACGAGCAGCACGTCTATGCCGGCGCCATCTAGCAAGGTAGCCATAGAAAAGTCATAGGCGGTGAGCATAGAAATTTTCTCGCCGCGCACTTTCATGCTCTGTAATTGGTGGGTGGTAACAATCTTTACCTCGCGTTTCTGAACCGACATAATAAGTGGGTGAGTTAGGCCTCCGGCAAAGGTAAGAATTGAGAAGTAGTAAGAAAGGAATAGAACTAGAAATTAGCCCCGCGCCAAAGGCGATGGTTAAGTTTCTGTTTTCGGGCTGTTTTTAGAAAAACAGCCCGAAAACAGAAAGGCGCCCGTTCCTAAAATTTTTTGGGGAGCGTTCTATCGGCCTTGGCCGTAATAGCTGTCGCTCCGGCGTATCTTCAGGTCTTGGAGCAAAGCAGATTTGGCGTTGATGTTGATGGAATACATTTGCATGGTACCAAACGGAACCCAGTTTATGGACATCTGCCAGCAGTGTAAATCTCTGGTAATGGATAAGTTGGTGTAACTCAGGGCCTGACTTTTAAAGTCATAGCTGGTGGTGTAATTGAACGCCCATTTAGTGGTGAGCGTAACCGAGCCGTTTACATCTAGAGAAGTGGCCACGTTTACCAATTTATCAGTCCTAAAATCGCGGGCAAAGTTGGAGGTAAAGCCCGCCGAAAGCGTCCAGGGAATATCAAAATCCACGTAATCGGCAGCGGTCAGGTTGCGTTGCAAAGACGGTATGTTGGTGGGTAATGGTGCTTCGCCGTTTTGGGCAGCCTCCTGCTGTTGCTGGCGCGCTCTAGGGCTAAATTCAAAGTTGGTGCCTACGTTCAGGTTGGTAATGCGGGCAAAGTTGATCCCGCCTTTTTCAAACTGGTATTTCCGGGTTCTTTGCCCGTTCACGTATTGATACGGATCTAAGGTGGCGTTTAGGTTAAGAGGCAGCTTGTTGAAAAGCCGGGTGCTCAAGTCTACTGAAATATTGGAAAGTTGGAACGAATCTGCGGCGGCATTATAAGAACCTCTAAAAGAAAAGCGGTCAATCAAGCTTACTTTTCTAAACACGCCTGTGCTGTCCGTTTTTACTTTCATTTCTACGTTGTTGTCAATCCCGAAGGAGAAAGCACTGCTCAAACCAGCGCCGGGCACGTTGCCGGTGTTCGGGAACCTAGAAAGCAACTGCGTGTTACCCAAACTATCGGTTTGTACCTGCTGGTAAAAACCAAAGCCTGCCCCCCCAAAATCTGGACGGTAATTGTAACTGATGCTGGGGGTAAGGGTATGGCGGATGGCCTCAATCTTTTTGCCTTGGATGTTGGCCGTGCCGTAAATATTGGTGTTCAAAGAAACGCCGGCAGAGAATTGGTAGGCGCGGTGCAAACCAGAAAGCGTATCTACAGTTAAACGATCTGAGCCCGGCACGTTGCGGTAGTCGTATTTCTTGGTAAACCAGCTCTCAGAATAATTAACCCCGGGCGTTAATTTAAAGTGTTTCAGCAAGCTGATGGTGGGCAAGGTAAGCGGAATGTCATGGCTCACGCTCACACGGGCATTCCGGAGGATATTAGATAAGTTACCGCCGTTGATAGGCAGAATGGTGTCTCGGCGGCTGGCTTGCTCAAACGGAAACCGCAGTTGCGTACCGCCGCTTATTTGGTTAGAAACGTCTTGCCGGGCGCGCATGTTATAACCCAATCGAATGCCTTCAATCCATCGGCCCGTCATGCTGGCGCCAAACCACTCCAACGGGCTTTGGCTAGATACGCCTAAGGCAACGTCTGGCAATACCATACTCATAACTTGCACTTGTTCTGACAGCCCTTCTTTATTTTTCTGGATGGCTGTGCTTTGGCTTTGTTGCAGGCTAATGGCGTACGTGATGGGCGAGTTGGGCGTGCTTTTGCGGTAAGAAACGTTTGAGCTAAAAGCCGGGGCCAACGTTTGCAAGGGGTTAACGGAGTTATATTGATGGTAAAACATACTGCTGGCCTGCACGTTAGCTGAAAATTGCCCCTGACCGGGCCGAGTTACCGGCGTGTGAGACCAGCTGATGGCGAAGTTGCTACTTTGCGGACTGTTAATGTTGCGGTTTTCGCCGGTGCCTCGCCCCTGAAAATCTTCCTGCGCTGGGTTATTGGCGTAGCTCAGGTTAAAGCTACCTCTAAACCGGTACCGTTTATTATAGGTAGATTGCACGCGGGCACCGTAGCCACCCAAAGAGTAAATATCGCCGGTCAGGCGCATGTCCATGTATTCATTCATGGCCCAGTAAAAACCTCCATCGCGCAGATAAAACCCTTGCTGGGTCGTCTCGCCGAAGGTAGGAATAATTACCCCGGAGCCTCTGGTACGCGGCGAGGGGAAAAACCCAAACGGAAGCCCAATAGGCAAAGGCACATCGGCAAAAACCATGTGGAACGGCCCGGCAATAACCCGGTCGTTGGGTATTACCTTCATCTTAGTGGCTTTGATGTAAAAGTGCGGGTGTTCCAAGTCGCAGGTGGTGT
Source organism: Cytophagales bacterium (assembly GCA_038241905.1). Lineage (GTDB taxonomy): Bacteria > Bacteroidota > Bacteroidia > Cytophagales > Hymenobacteraceae > Nibribacter. The sequence goes on from JBBSSO010000009.1 coordinate 3,135, forward strand.
AGCGGGCCGATCTGCCGTAAATATTCCCCAGAGAATCGCGTTTAACGGTTTTAGCGTGAATATAACCTTCGCCTTGGGTGGTAACGGTATTGGTGACTACGCCCTTTTTGCTTTTGTAATTATACCTGATCCGCTCGGCCTCGTAGGTTTCAGCGCCGTTTTTAAACAAAGGCTTTTGGGTAAGCGAGCCGGTAGAATCTATTAAACCATCAGCGGTAAGAATTCCGGTGCGCCAATTGATTTCAATTAGAGCGGCATCCAAAGATATTTCGCCATAGTCAACGTGGGCGGAACCATGTAGGTAGGTAATCTGGTTGATAGCGTCAAACCGGATAGAATCTTTGGCGTCATAATTGATAGTGGTCTCAATATCGCCCCGCGGGGCGATGCCGGAAGTGTCAGTTACACTTCCGCGCAGGGTATCAGCCGGTGAGGCCGTCCCGGTTTGAGAAAGGCGCACTTGCGCAATTCCATCCGGGCTGGAAAAAAGGCCACCCATTATTACTAGGGCAAACAGCAGAAATTGAAAGGGGTTCTTCGGAATCAATTAAAATTTTTGTTAATTTGTTACTTAGCTACAAAGTTATCAACAATAGCTTTTAACTAACCAATCTCGTGAAAAATATTGTCTCGCTAATCGTTCTTGTTTTTTTAGTACTCAGTTCGTTCACTGTCTTTGACCAGAAAGATGTGAAAATACGAACTGTGGTCATTGATGCGGGTCACGGAGGTAAAGATCCGGGCTGTAACGGCGCGTCTGCCAAAGAAAAAGAAATAGCTTTAAAAGTTGCGCTGCAACTGGGCGAAATGATTGAGGCTAACCTTTCTGATGTAAAAGTAATTTATACGCGCAAGACTGACACCTTTGTAGAATTAATTGACAGGGCCGGCATCGCCAATAAAAACCACGCCGACCTTTTTATTTCCATTCACTGCAACGCGGGCCCCAGTTCCGCCAAAGGCACTGAAACCTACACCATGGGTTTACACAAAAGCAGCGGCAACTTAGCCGTAGCCACCCGCGAGAACTCAGTTATTTTGCAGGAAGATAACTATGAGAAAAATTACAATGGCTTTAACCCCACCTCTCCGCAGAGCCATATTTTGTTTAGCCTCTACCAAAGCGCGTACTTAGACAATAGCTTGCGGTTTGCTCAGAAAGTGGAATATCAGTTCAAAAACCGGGTGGGCCGCACCAGCCGGGGCGTAAAACAGGCGGGCTTTCTGGTACTCTGGAAATCTGCCATGCCCAGCACCCTTATTGAGATTGGCTTTTTAACCAACCCCCAAGAAGAGAAGTTTCTCAACGATAAAACCAACCAAACGTATATGGCTTCAGGCATCTACCGCGCTTTTAAAGAATATAAGCAGGAACTGGAGTCTATGAACTAAATTAAACCTAATTCTGTGAAATTCTCCAAAGAACTTAAGGTGGCGCTGCTAGGCATTGTAGCTTTAGCCGCACTTTACGTGGGCTTTCTTTTTCTTAAAGGAACAAATCTATTTTCTTCTTCGCGTACGTTTTACGTTTTGTATGACAACGTAGAAGGGCTTGCCCCCTCTAGCCCCGTAGTTGTGAACGGCTACCGGGTGGGTTTGGTGCGCGAAATGAACCTGCAGAAAGATGCCGGCCATAAGGTTTTAGTAACCCTAGACATTGACAAGGAAATTGATGTAGGTGATTCTACCATCGCTATGCTGATCAGCGCAGATTTGCTGGGCGGCAAAACCGTGGAGCTGTACTTGGGCCGAAACACCAAACATTACGAAGGTGGCGAAAATCTGATTGGCTCTGTGAAACCCAGCATAACGGATATGTTTTCTCAAAAAGCTGGCCCCGTGCTAGATACCGTAGACTCCACTTTGGTCAAGCTGAACGAGTTTCTGAATGAGGACGCGAAAAAAAGCATTCAGTCTATCTTGCTCAACGCTGATGCTACCTCCAACGCTTTAAAAGCTATTACCTTGGCCAATCAAGGCAATATTAATCAGATTACCAGCAACTTAGCTCAGCTAACCAAAGCGCTGCAAGGCACAGAATCTAAGTTTAACCAGCTGGCTTCTTCCCTAAACTCAGTAGTTGATACGTTAGATGTAGACGCCATGAACCAAACCATCCGGACCATGAACCAAACCATGGCCGAGGCGCAAATGGCCGTGAAAAAGTTCAACGAAAACAACGGTAGCTTGGGCAAACTGATGAACGACGATTCGTTGTACCGGAACCTCAACGCTTCTAGCGCCAGCATGAACGCCTTGCTGGAAGATGTAAAGGCTAACCCCAAACGGTACGTGAGCTTCTCGTTCCTGCAAATTGGCGGCGGCACCAAGGTGAAAAAAGCAGATACCGTGGTTGAAGCAAAAAAAGTGGAAAACGCTACTACCGTAGAAAAGGCGCAAGAAGTAAACGAGTAATCTTTTTAGAGATGATTTACCAAAGGTGTTTTAGGCCTGTTTTTCGAAAAACAGGCCTAAAACACCTTTTTTGCTTCTGTGAAATGTAGAAGACTCCTAACAAGCGTTAGGCGTCTTCTGCGGTTTTGCTATATTTGTAACCGACCGCGCGGCAAAAAGAAGCGGTTTGCGTACAACCTTTTGTAGGTAATTGCATCCGCCTTTAAATTCTCAAACGCTATATTTATTTCCTGATGGACATAGAATTCAACAAGAACGAAGACGCCCTAAAACAACTGACTTTCCAGCTAAAAAATAAACACCGGCAAGTAGCGCTGGGTGGCGGCCAGAAAGCCATTGATAAACAACACGCCAAAGGAAAACTGACCGCCCGCGAGCGCATTCATTATCTGCTGGACAAAGACGCTGAATTCTTGGAAATTGCCGCCTTTGCAGGCGAAGGAATGTACCTAGAATATGGCGGCTGTCCGGGTGGGGGCGTGGTAGCTGGCATTGGGTACGTGAAAGGTCGGCAGTGCATGGTTATTGCCAATGACGCCACCGTTAAAGCGGGCGCTTGGTTCCCCATCACCGCCAAGAAAAACTTGCGGGCCCAAGAAATTGCCATGGAAAACCGTTTGCCCGTTATTTATTTGGTAGACAGCGCCGGGGTGTTTTTGCCGATGCAGGACGAAATTTTTCCGGACAAAGAACATTTTGGCCGCATGTTCCGAAACAACGCCATTATGAGTTCTGAGGGCATTGTGCAGATATCAGCCATTATGGGTTCATGCGTGGCAGGCGGAGCGTATTTGCCTATCATGAGCGATGAGGCCATGATTGTGGAAGGCACCGGTTCCATCTTTTTGGCCGGTTCTTATCTGGTAAAAGCGGCCATCGGCGAAACCATCGATAATGAAACGTTGGGCGGCGCCTCTACGCATTCAGAAATATCTGGCGTGACGGATTATAAATTTGCGAACGACCAAGAATGCCTGGACCATATCCGGAATATTTTCGATAAGATGGGCGCTACGCCTAAGGCCGGTTTTAGCCGCGTTCCATCGGCGGAGCCGAAGCTAGACCCGCAGGAAATTTACGGAATTCTCCCACAAGACCGCGTGAAACCTTATGACATGATGGATATTATTCATCGGTTGGTAGACAATTCTGAGTTTGAACCTTACAAAGATTTATACGGCCAAAGTCTCATTTGCGGCTTGGCCCGCATTGACGGTTGGGCCGTGGGCATTGTGGCCAATCAACGTAAAATTGTAAAAAGCAAAAGTGGCGAGATGCAAATGGGCGGCGTTATTTACTCAGACAGCGCTGACAAAGCCGCGCGGTTTATCATGAACTGCAACCAAAAAAAGATTCCGCTGGTGTTTTTGCAAGACGTGTCGGGCTTTATGGTGGGCAGCAAGGCGGAGCAGGGCGGCATTATTAAAGACGGTGCCAAACTGGTGAACGCCATGAGCAACAGTGTGGTGCCCAAGTTCACCATCTTAATTGGCAACAGTTACGGCGCGGGCAACTACGCGCTGTGCGGCAAAGCGTATGATCCGCGGCTAATTTACTCTTGGCCCACCGCGCAACTGGCGGTTATGAGCGGCGCCTCGGCCGCGAAAACGTTGTTGCAAATTCAGGTAGCATCGCTCAAAAACAAAGGCGAAGAAATTACGCCCGAAGCCGAAAAAGCCCTGCTAGATAAAATCACGGACCGTTACAATGAGCAACTGAGTCCGTATTACGCCGCCGCCCGGCTGTGGGTAGACGGTATTATTGATCCTCTGGAAACCCGCACGGTTCTTTCCATGGGCTTGGAGGCGGCCAACAATGCGCCCATTACCAAAGCGTTTAACGTAGGCGTAATTCAAACCTGATGGAAGGCATCTGTTTTAGGCCTATTTTTGCAAAAACAGGCCTAAAACAGATGCATCCGAAGATTACAATCTGTTATAGCCAATTTTAAAAAGACAACAATGAAGAAAATTTACATCACCCTTTTGACCGTTTTGACTTTAAATGTTTACGGACAAGACACAACGAAAAACTTGAATTCAGAAATGACACGTTTAAAAACAGAAACAGTTTTAATCGTACAATCTCAAGCTATTGACGAGTATCCACTTTGGTCGCCAAATTCAGACTTTGTCGCTTGTAATATTGAAGGAAAGTGGTATAAGTTTAGATTAACCAATATTGACTTAGCTGATGCGAAATGGCGTGGCCAAACAATTGGAGTTTTGACAACAAAAAACGCATATTCGGAATTGACAAATAAGGAACAAATAGAATTTGAAAAAGTATCTAAACTTAATCCACGTGAAGTTAAGACTACTAACGGTACAAAGGTTGAACTGACAATGGAAGGAATGTCAGTTTCGCTTATTGTGACGAAGAAGGGAGAAAAAGCAAAGAAACTATGGACAAGTGGCGGAGAAAATTGTCATAGTCTTGTTTTGTCTCCTGACGAAAAATATGTTGCGTATTTGTGTGAAATGAACGGACTTTTGATAATGAAACTAAAATAAAAACTGGCTATAACAGGCGTTTGGCAAAAAAGCGGGTTCAGTACTTAAATGAAATTTTGTGCTTCGTATCAAGTTCTGTGCTGGCAGACAGTTTAGTGCTTCGTAATCCGCTTCTTCGCCAAGCGCCAAAACGTTAAAAATAAAAAACTTCGTCAAGCTTTTTTTTGCGGACGAAGGTAGAAACTTAAAAAGCAGTGAATCCGTCAGAAAGGTTCGTTGCTCCTTAATCATTGTAAAGTTTTGACTAATAAAGAAATAAAAGCGCTCATCTCGCTCTTAGACGACAAAGACCCCATGGTTGTGGCGCACGTGCAGCAACGCATGGTAGAACTAGGCGATGCCATTACGCCTTTTCTGGAAGAAGCTTGGGAAGAAAGTCTTGACCCTGAGCACCAGAAAGTGCTGGAAGACCTCATTCATGACCTGCAGTATGCTACCCTTTTGCAGCGCCTAAAAGATTGGAAAGCCGACGGCGCCCAAGACTTGTTGTACGGCATGTGGTTGATTAATACGTACCAATACCCAGATATTACGCTAGAGAAACTAAAGCAGACCATCGCGGAGCTTTATTACGAAGCCTGGGTGAACGTGCGGCCCGAAATGCACGCCTATGACCAGGTAAAAGGGCTGAACCACGTGCTGTTTAAACTGCATCATTTCTCGGCTAATACCAAGAATTTTCATGCGCCCGGTAACTCCATGCTCAGCCAAGTGCTGGAGAGTAAACGCGGTAACCCTTTGACCCTCTGCGTGATCTACATGACTTTGGCACAGATGCTGGAACTGCCTATCTACGGCGTTAACTTGCCCAACCTGTTCATTCTTACTTTTAAGGCCGATGGAGTCCCGCCGTTTTACATTAACGCCTACAACCGCGGCCTGATTCTGACCAAGAGCGACATTGATAATTACATCTTGCAGTTAAACCTCAATCCGGTAGATATTTTCTATGAGCCTTGCCAGCCCATTGATATTGTGCTGCGCGCCCTGCGCAACTTGTCTCTTTCTTACGAAAAACTAAACGACCCCGAGAAAGCCACCGAAATTATCCGCCTTATGGATGTTCTAGCAGAGAAACCCCAAACCGATTCAGATGATGATTCTGAAGAAAATTCAGGCGATGAAGACGTTTACGGCAACGGCGCAGAAGACTAAGACTAGCTGTTTTAGGCCTGTTTTTACAAAAACAGGCCTAAAACAGAAAACCACAATATGATAAAATTTGCCTGTCGGCCGATGGTTTTGTTAATCCCCCGGCACGTATTGCAGAAAGCTTAGGTTCTCTTCGCGGAGGGTATCATTGGCAATTTCTACCAAATCAGCAGCCGATACTTTTTTGACCTGCTCAAAAATTCCAGTTAGGGTTTCTACGGTGTTCAGGTCCAGAATACTTTTGCCCATCATCATCATAAAACCCATGTTGCTTTCCTCGGCCATGGCCAATTGACCCATGAGTTGTTCTTTGGCGGTGTGCAGTTGTACGCTGCCCATGGGTTTTTCGCGGAGCAGTTTCAGTTCTTTCAAAACCAAGCCAATAGTGCGTTTCAGCTGCTTTTTCTCGGTCCCGAAGTAAATCCCGAACAGGCCGGTATCTATGTAGGTAGCATAGTTAGCATCGATGGTATACACCAGACCGTGTTTCTCGCGCACGGCCAAATTCAAGCGAGAGTTCATGCCGGGGCCGCCCAAAATATTAACCAGCATAAAAAAAGGCAGTCGGCGCGGGTCAGACAACGGATACGCCGGGCAGCCAATAACGCAGTGCGCTTGCTGAATGGCCTTTTCTACCGCCAGCGTTTGTGGACTATAATTGGTAAAAATAGTGCGCTCTCTTTTCTGAGTTTTAACCGGTATTTCCCCCAAGTATTTCTCAGCTAATTTCACCACGCGGTCAAGCGGCCAATTGCTTACGGAGCAGAAAACCAGCTGGTTGGTGTCTAGGTTGCGCGCAATAAAAGCCTGAAAATCTTCGCGCTGGAAACGGCTAACGCTTTCGCGCGTGCCCAGAATATTGTTGCCCAGCTGGTGGTTTTTAAAGACCACAGCGTCAAATTCATCAATAATGGCGTCTTCAGGCGTGTCTAAGTACATGGCCATTTCCTCCAAAATTACGCCGCGCTCTTTCTCAATTTCCTTGGCCGGGAAGGTAGAGTGAAACGTAATGTCGGTGAGCAACTCAAAGGCTTTTTCAAAGTGGTTTTCCAGGACCGACGCGTAAAAGCTAATTTTCTCTTTGGTGGTGTACGCGTTCAGTTCGCCGCCCACGGCCTCCAGCCGATTAAGGATATGGAAAGATTTGCGTTTTTCGGTTCCTTTAAACGCCATGTGCTCCCAGAAATGGGCCAGGCCCTGTTCATGCGGCAGCTCATCTCTTGAGCCTATGTCCATCATAAAACCGCAATGAGCTATCTTGGTATGCGGCACCTGCTTGTGCAGCACTCGGATGCCGTTTGATAAGGTATGAAGATGGTAATCAGGTAGTTTTGTCAAAATTCAGGAGCATTTACGAGAAAAACACAGCCATCGGCACTTAAAAAAGTCTTAATGCCAAATATGGGATTTCAGGAGGCAAAGGTACGGAGAGAACCATTAAGATTAAGGATTGAGAACCTTGAATTCCCGGCGCAGCGGATGGCTTTGAACCGGCAGTAACTTAGATTCCACCAGTAAATGGGCAATAAATTTACAGAAGGGGCCCAAGAACCGCAAACCCCGTTGCGCTGCTCCGTATAAGAAGCCTATGACAAGAAAGTTAGGACAGATTTTGCGGCGGTATTACCACAACGTTATTACCAGCATTGCTTTTTACCCGGCCATTATTGCTTTGGCTTTTCTAATTGTTTCTTACCTGGTTCTAACCCTAGACTTCTCAGATTACGGCAAGCAACTCAAAAGCCAATTGGATTTTCTTTCTTTGAAAGATGCCAGTACCGCCCGCACCATTGCCGCTACCATTGCCGGTGGCATTCTGTCGCTCACGGTGTTCAGTTTTTCCATGGTGATGATTTTGCTCAACGAGGCGGCTACTAACATGAGCAACCGGGTGCTGGGCAGCATGATTGGTAACCGGTTTCAGCAGTATGTGCTCGGGTTTTACATAGGTACCATTGTGTATGCGCTGTTCCTGCTCAGCACCATCCGCGATATTGATTCTGGCATTTACGTGCCCGCCCTTAGCGTGTATTTGCTTATTCTGCTCACCATTGTTGACATCTTCCTGTTCATCTATTTTATCCATTTTATCACCCAGTCGGTTAAGTTTGAAACCATTATTGACCGCATTCACCACCAAACCAGAATCCAATTAAAGGAAAAAAGTACTTGTCAAGAAAACCACCAAGTAACGCTTCCTTCTTTTGCATCGGGCCACGAACTTAGAACCAAAGAAGCCGGGTATTTCCAGGGGTTTAACCATGAAGAACTGCTGGAAATGTGCGTGGAGCAAAATTACAAGATTGCGTTCCTGTTTCCGGTTGGTAGTTATATTTTGGCTCAGACGCCCTTTCTTACCATCAAAGCAGACCGCGCTCTTACTGAGAAGGAGCAAGAGGACGTACGTATTTTGGTAGATTTCTACCGCGGCGAATCTGTAAAAGACAACCCGTTTTATGGGTTCAAACAACTGGTAGAAGTAGCTCTAAAAGCCTTAAGCCCCGGCGTAAATGACCCCGGAACGGCGGTGTTGAGTTTGCACGTGCTAGTAGATCTTTTGTCTTTCCAATTAAACAACCTAGCTGTAAATGCCATAAAAGATGAAGAAGATCAGGTGCGCATTGTCTTCAAGGAAATTTCTTTTCAAGAGGTCTTTGAGAGAACCCTCCTCCCCATCTGGGATTATGGCCAGAACGACCGGATTTTAAGAACCGAAATGAAAAATATTCTGGAGCAGTTGCACCATTTTCCGGGAAGAGCGGAAGACAAAGCCCTGATTTCGGAGATGTTTTACATGGTATCAGAAAAAGTAAAGAAAGAATTATAACGCCTAAGAACCAAGAACTTATGATGGAGAACTTAATCTTTAGCGGCTGGGAAGGGGTTGTGCGTCCGCTGCTGGCGGGCGTGTTGGCGTATTTTGCGTTATTGATTCAACTTCGGATGTCTGGTAAACGGACCTTGTCTAAGATGAACGCTTTTGATTTTATTGTCACCATCGCGTTGGGTTCTACCTTAGCCACCGTTCTGCTTTCTAAAGACGTGGCCGTAGCCGAAGGAGCCGTCGCGTTCGCGACGTTAATTGTATTGCAATTTATTATCACCTGGCTAACAGTGCGCTACCAATGGGTCAATGACTTGGTGAAGGCTCAGCCGGTGCTGTTGGTGTACCAAGGCGCTTATCTGCACGATGCCATGAAGAAAGCCCGGATAAACCAGGACGAAATACTATCCGCGCTACGCAGCAGCGGTGTATCTTCTTTTGAACAAGTGGGAGCGGTAGTGCTGGAAACGGAAGGCACGCTGAGCGTGATAAAGGAAATAAAAAATCTGGATTACAAAATTCTAGAAAACGTGAAAAAGCCCGTTAACTTCCAAGAAAAGATATAAAACGGGCCAACCTTTTCCGGATGATAGGGAAATTTGAAAGCTGTTTTAGACCTGTTTTTTGAAAAACAGGCCTAAAACAGCTTTCGTTTTAAACGGAAGTTTCCGCTTAAAACCTGTTCATACACCCGGTGAAGCTGCGGAATAGTTATTTCTGGCCGAAACGTTTGGGCGTGCAAAAAACCTTGCTGTATCATTTCTGTTTGGATAGCCGGACTGCCCAAAATCTCTAGCATCGCCTGCGCCAGCGCATCTGGATCAGTAGGCGATACGTAGCGAGCAGCCGTTCCGCCAGCTTCGGCGAAGCAGGAACCGGTGGAGGTAATAACGGGTACCCCGCTGTTTAAGGCCTCCACAATCGGGATTCCGAAGCCTTCAAATATGGACGGATACACAAATAAAGTGGCCAGCTGGTAAATAAGGGGCAATTCCTCAAACGGAATATATGGCAGAAACATCACCTTTTCTGTTAAGCCATGCGTTTGCAGAAACGCCATTATCTCTTTGTAATATTCCGTTTTCCGCCCGATGAAAACCACCGGCATCGGTGCCCCCGCAGTGTGCCAAGCCATTAGCAAGTGCAGTTGGTTTTTGCGCTTTTCTAACGTGCCCACGCACAAAATAAACTCCTGCGGCAAGCGGTATTTAACCCGGATGGCGTTTTGGGCCTCCTTTTCAGAAATTACGTGAAAAACAGGATCACAGTCCTGGTAAATAACCTGAATTTTATCAGGGTTTATCTGGAGAAATTCTTGTAAATCTTGCGCGGTTTGTTGGCTGATGGCCACTATTTGGTGCGCAATATCGCAGGCGTGCTTAAACTTTTTGCGGTAAATTAGCCGGTCAAGCGGGGCGTACAATTCTGGGTAGCGCAGAAAGATAAGGTCGTGAATGGTCACTACCAATTTGGTTTTCTTGCAGTCCAACCCATATGGTAGTTCGTTGCTGAGGCCGTGGTAAATATCTACCTGGTGTTTCTGAAAGGCGGCGCGTAACCCAAAGGTTCGCCACAGCGATGAGAATTTTTTGCTTAATCCGGTGGGAAGAATGACTTCTGCATTAGCCTTGGTCGGATAAAAATCTTTAAACAACGCATCGCGGCGGGGCGTGAACAACGCGTATTCATCTTTTGGAAAACGGGCCATCATCCAGGAGATAACGTAACGGCTGTAATTGCCTAGTCCGGAAGTATTGGTAAAGGCTCGTTTAGCGTCGTATCCTATTTTCATGGGCACGGTAAAAGTAACATTCTTCTTTTAATCTGCGACAACGATATAGTAATTAGGAGAGCATAAGTTAGGTTGTAAACCGGTAGTTTTCTTGTAGAGACCAAGCATATATTTGTTTCCCACGCATTGGTTTCTAATTCCGGCACATTGCTTTTATTCACCCGCATATTTGATATTCCCCTCCTCGGAGGGGCGGAGGTGGGTTTTCTTTGGCAAACGATATTTATAACCTTTCCCGCCCTGCTGCCCTTGTTGGTGTTATCACCAACAAGCATATTGCCGTTAGCCATAGCTTTTCCAACTTAAGAGGACAATTCTGGGTGCGCTCCCGAGTTCCAAATTTCCCTTTTGACTCGGTGCGCACAACCCCATTTGTTTCATGGTGTCCTCCATGCGCTCACGGCCGGACTGAAATCTGTTACTCTTTCACTAATTGTTGATGGTCAAGTGCCAGTTTAACAGGTAACAACTGTTCTTCCGCTATGGGCGGCCCGTGCTGCACACATCAACAGGCCGTATCTGAATATGTAGCGTCGTTACACCGTAACGACGTGGTTCCATGCAACAAAAAAATCACCCCCATAACTACCAATCATTGCAACGTAATACTTCCATTCGTTGCCTTCTTTGCAACATAATCCTTAAATCGTTGCTCCGGCAAAACCAGGCATTTACC
>JBBSSO010000010.1:0-14254 GCA_038241905.1 Cytophagales bacterium
AAGACACAAGATTTAGGCTAAAAAAAATCTTGCGTCTTATGTCTTATATCTTGTGTCTGAAAAAAAGGTTAAAAGGCATTCCCTCCAGCTACTTCTGAATTATATACTACTAATTAATTAACCGCAACCACCCAGCCGTACGGGTCGGGTGCATCGCCGTAGCGGATATCATCTAGGGCTTTGGCTATTTTGTTAGAAAAGGCCCGCTCCGCAACTGGGGGCAAAACCATTTCTTGGTCTTTTAGGGTGATGGATTTAATGTGTGCGATAGTAGCGGCAGTACCTGTGCCAAAAGCATCTTCTAAGGTGCCTGCAGCATGAGCGTCTACAATTTCTTGTATAGTAATGCGGCGCTCCTCTACGTTCATGCCCCAGTCGCGGGCTAAAGTTAAGACGCTATCTCGGGTGATGCCCGCCAAGATAGAAGTGCTCAGCGAAGGAGTTACCAAGGTGCCGCTGATCACGAACATTACGTTCATGGTGCCAGATTCCTCAATGTAGTTGTGCTCGCGGCCATCGGTCCAAATAATCTGATGAAATCCTTGATCGCTGGCTAGTTTGGCTGGTAATAAAGAACCACCATAATTTCCGGCTGCTTTGGCGAAACCAAAACCACCCTCCACGGCGCGGGTATAATATTCTTCAACCTTAACCTTAACCGGCTCAGAATAATAGCCGCCAGCGGGGCTACAGAAGATCATGAATTTATAAGAATCTGACGGGCGAACTCCCAACAAGCTTTCAGACCCAAACATAAACGGCCGGATGTACAACGAGTACCCTTTGCGCTGGGGTACCCAATCAGCATCTAGCGCGATGAGTTGCTTTAACCCTTCCATGAAAATATCTTCCGGAATCTGGGGCATGCACAGGCGTTTGGCAGATTCGTTTAGGCGGGCCCAATTAGCGCGCGGTCTAAATAAAACCACTTTGCCTTCTGCGGTTTTATACGCTTTTAGGCCTTCAAATAAAGCTTGCCCGTAGTGCAACGCCGCCGTAGCCGGACTTACTTCTATCGGGCCGTAGGGCACAATGTGGGGCTCTTGCCAGTTGCCGTTTTTAAAGTCAACTACCAGCATGTGGTCGGCAAAGGTTTGACCGAACTGGATATTGTCTAAGTCTTCTGTGGCTAATTTGCTAGCAGAAGCAAGCGTGGTATGGATGGGCATTGGGTGCGTAGACATGGGTGGTAATTTGCGTAAAAGGTACTACGGAAAATCAGGTTTCTAAAATAAAAAAACCTCAAATTCGAGGCTTCCAAGTTATTTCTTTAACGTCTAACTCAAAACTTATGGCTCTACTTAATACAAAAAGGAAATCGGAGAGACGGTTCAGGTATTTTATGACCAATTCTGCCACGTAAGATTCTTCTTGCAAGGCAATAGCCAAGCGCTCCGCGCGACGACACACGCTGCGAGCAACGTGGCAAAAAGAGACAGCGGGGTGGCCACCGGGCAAAATGAAATTGCGCAATGGAGGTAATTTTTGGTCTAATAGGTCCATCTCATTTTCCAAAAACGCAAGGTCTTGCTCGTGCAAATCGGGCAGGACGGTTTTGCCTGCTCTGTCTGGATCAGTAGCCAAAGAGGACCCGATGGTAAATAGCCGGTCTTGAATTTCTGAGAAGATAGCCTGGCGTTTCTGGTTAACGTCTTGGTCGCGCACTACGCCAATGAATGCGTTCAGTTCATCTACGGTGCCATAGGCTTCTATGCGCGCGTGCGATTTTTTAACCCGGGTGCCGCCAATAAGCGAGGTCTCGCCTTTGTCGCCAGTTTTGGTGTAAATTTTCATACCGGAGAGTTGTGGGCGGCCGCCTGAAGCGCCGGAATGGTAATGTTATCGTTTATTAAATCTGTTTCTACTAAACCATCGCGCAAGCGCACAATGCGATGGGCGTAATGGGCAATGTCGTCTTCGTGGGTAACCATAATAATGGTGTTTCCTCTGGCGTGCAACTTCTCAAATAACTCCATAATCTCATAAGAGGTTTTGGTGTCTAGGTTACCGGTTGGCTCATCTGCCAGAATAATGCTGGGGTTGTTAACCAAGGCGCGCGCAATGGCCACCCGTTGGCGCTGTCCGCCCGATAGTTCGTTGGGCTTATGTTTGGCTCTGGAGCCCAAACCCACGCTTTCCAACACTTCCATGGCGCGGGCTTGGCGGTCAGATTTTCCAAAACCGGCGTAAATAAGGGGCAAAGCTACGTTGTCTAAAGAAGAGGAGCGGGGCAGCAAGTTAAAAGTCTGGAACACAAAACCAATCTCTTTGTTACGCACCATGGCAAGTTCATTATCGGCCATGCTGCTCACATCATTGCCGTTCAAGATGTACTGGCCATCGGTGGGCGTATCTAAACAGCCTATAATGTTCATGAGCGTTGATTTACCCGAGCCCGACGGACCCATAAAAGCAACGTATTCTCCTCGCTGAATCTCAATGGAAACCGACCGCAACGCATGAATTCGCTCGGCACCCATTTGGTAGATTTTAGAGATGTTTTCGGTTTTTATAATCGTGCTCATGTGCGGTTGGTGGTTACCACGCTTGCGACGCTGCCTGTTGCTGCAAGGTGTCTATTTCATTTTTAAAACTAAGATATTCTGCCGGACTAACCAAAGGAGCCAAAGGCTCCATCGCCTGCCGAGCGTATTTTTCAAATCCTTGGCGGATGGCCATCCGGATGTACGCCTTGCGCAGCGCCACCGAGGCGGGGTTATATTCCATAGCCTCTAATAACAAATCATAGGCCCGCAAATCTTTGCCTTGGTTTATAAAAAAAGTAGCGGCAGCCAGCTGACCAATTTCCGACCAAGGCGCAACCTTGGTTAGTTGGTTAAAATGATGAGTCGCTGCTTGGGGTTTTTTATTACGCTGGGCCAGCAAAGCCAAATAATAAGGTTGGGTAGCTGCCTCTTGCGGCCCAAAATACAAGGTGGGCAGTTCTTTTTCCAGCCTCTGAAACTGTTGGCTTTTCCACCACAACTCTGCCACCAACGCGTTGGCTTCCGATTTTAGGCTGTTTTTCGGAAAAGAGGCCGGAAAGTGGTTTTGTAATAATTGCCCGGCCTTGGCAAAATCATTTTCCGCGAGGTAACGTTTCACCAAAGGCAAAGCAGCGGCCGGCGCCAAATGCGGCGTGGTTATTTGACTGGCAATTTGCTCCAACTCCTCTAAAGGTAAACTAGCCGATCGCAATTGAATAAACGGCACTTTAAGCGAATCTGGGGCTTCGGCCGCTTGAGAAGTAGACATCTGGGTAACCATGGCCAACCTGGTAGCGGCTTTCCGGACAGATGGTTTTGCAGTGGCATTGGCAGCTTCTAGGGCTATTTGGGCAGCTTCGGATGGTTTACCCGTGAGAGCTAAGGCCACGGCCGAGTGTAATTTGGCATCTTGATAGCCTAGGTCCGCTGCGCGTGCAAAGTAATTGGCTGCGGCTGAGTGCAATTTGTTCTGTAACATCCACTGGCCCAAAATATCATAATAATACCCGGCGGTTTTGGGGTTGTTGACAGCCAAATGTTCAAGGGCTTCTTTGGCAAATGTTGGTTGACCCAACCGTTTCAGTTCAAAAGCTTTAACCAGCGTTAAATCCTGAGCAAATACTTCATTTTGTTCCTGCCGAAGCAGTTTTTCTACTTGTAACAACGCCGCGGAATCTGGGCGGCTACTTCGTTGTAAATGTACGTTGTTGAAATGAGCAAAAGTCTGCGTGGTCAAAACAGAATCGGGGAGAGGGGCTATTAAACTGTGCGCCGCTGAGTCTGCTGCGCCGTTCATTAAAGCGATGGCCCAGCGGTTGGTTTGCAAGGGACCGTATTCGCCCTGGTACTTGACCGCGAATTCCTGCGCTTGCTGCGTGAAAGAATGCCGGGCTAAAAAAGCCAGTTGGTTTGCCTGAATTACTTCGGGCTCGTTGCTGTGGAGCAAGGCCGCATCTAGGTAATAAGCCGCCGAGTCTTTGAAAGTGGTAGTACTGTATAGCAGGCCCAGATTGTTGAGCAGCGGCGCATCGTCGGGGTATTTTTTGATGCCTTCTTGCAAAACGTTCAAATGCTCAAACAAATCAGAGCCGGGAGTAAATAAGTTAGCCAGCCTCAAGTAAACATCCGGGGAAGATTTCCGGGCCAGAAGTTCTCGTAAATGAAACATTTCCTGGGTGCGCAGGTTAGCCCGGTGGTACATATCCGTCAACGAAAGGCTTGATCGCTGATTACTGAAAGCAGCAGCTTGGCCTTCTAAATAATATTGTTCGGCAAGCAAGGGCTTATCCTCGGTTTGCAAGTATAAATCGCCTAAATAATTATAGCGCCCTGCCTGGCTCAATACATACACTGAGAAGTTGGACACTGACAAAAGGAGCATTAAAATAATAGTACCGCCCACGTACACCATAAAATAAGGCAGCCGCCTCGGGTCATACACCACTTTGTAAACCCGGAGTTTCTGTTTAATCAGCGGCCCAAAATTCACCAGTAAATAAATGAAAAAAGAGGCTCCGTATGCTAGGTGCGTGATCACGATGGCGCCCCGGTAGGCTTGCACCATGGGGTCGTTTGCCATCAGAAAAGCGTAGCCCAAGTTCAGGAAAGTCAGCAAAGCCAGCACCAAGTAGAGCGGCAGCATTTCGGTATCAAACCGGAAAAACCTACCGTACTGCGGTTGCCGTTGCTTTAAGCCCCAGAAACCAGTGACCACTGAAACCAGAAAAACCAACAAAGCATCTATGCCGGCAAAATCAAGGGAAATAGTGCCGGTTTGGTTTAAAAACAGCAACAGCAAATTGCCTAAATACAGAAAACTAATTACCACAAATTGCAGCAACCCAAACCGCCGTTGCGGTTGCTGGGCTTGGGTATTAAACCACAACAAGCCGTGCAGGTTTTCATAGGCTACCAGAATAATAAACAAAAAGGAAGCGATAAAACTGCCCAGCGTGCCGTATTGCACCACGTGGTACATCGTCAGCGGCGCAGGTAGCGGAGAAAAATAAAGCAAGGCACTTCCCAAGGCTAGAATCAGCAAGGCAAAGACCCCAAAGCGCTTGAATAAGGAAAACCGTGGCCAAAAAGCCTGGAAAAGATAACTGGTAATTCCTAAAACGGCCAAGCCGATGAAGAGAAGAGTGCGGCCCGTTTCTGCAAAGATTCCCAGCAAGTCTAGGTTTAAGGTAGCCAGCCAGAGCATGCCCAGGGTAACGCCGATAAAATACGGAATGCGTTTAAATGTGCTGATCAGGGCCCAGAAAAAGGCCATCGCTAAAGCTAATACTCCAAAATACACGCCGCTCCCCCAAAGGGGCAATTGCATGTTACCTACTCCGTATTGCTCAGATACCAGATAGGCATTCACCTTCACGTGAAGGGGCGTGAGTAGCGGCTCCGAGGTGAAAAGTGCGGCCTCAGCGGGGTATAAGTCGGCAATTTTTACCGTCGGGAAAACGGTTTCGGTGCCCCAGAAATAGCCATAGATACCAAACCCTAAGGCAAAAAGGGTCAGAAATGCAAAAAGGAGGTAAAGAAAGCGTCGGCCAGGTTCCAACTGGGACCAAAAGGGAAAAATGCTCATGTAAACTATTCCATCACCTTGGGTACCCGGAAATAATCTGAGTCTTTGCGCGGGGCTAGCCGGAGCGCGTCTTCGTGGCGCACAGTGTTCTGGGCTACGTCGGCGCGCATCACGTTCACTTCCTCCGAAATATGGACCAAAGGCTCCACATTATCCGTATCTAACTCGCGCAGTTGGTCAACCCAATTGAGAATATTGTTCAGGTCCAAGAGCATTTCTTGCTCTTTGGCGGGGTCAAATTCCAGCCGGGCTAAGTGGGCCAGCTGCCGCAAGGTCTCTATGGTGGTGCTCATGGTTTTTGGTATCTAGTTCGGTTTGGATAATCTGGAACGTTTTCTCCTTTAAAAATGCAATGTCTTGCTTGGTAAGACCGATGGTTGAAATGGGAGGATGAATAATCATTTCCAGTCGATGGTAGTGAATTTCCAGTTTGCCTTTTTTGTCAGGTAAAAAAAGGTGGTTGTACGGCATGGTAATGGGCACCAGCGGCACCTGCATTTCAATGGCTAGCTTAAACGGACCGTCTTTGAACGGCAGCAACTTCCGGCCCGATTCGGGGGAGATAGTTCCTTCCGGAAAAATAACAATGCTACGGCCTTCCTCCAGAGTTTTTTTGCTGTTAATATACGCTTTGCCGCTGCTTACCGGGCTGTTGCGGTCAACAGTAATGTACAACGTTTCATAAATCTTACCCCAAAGCGGCACTTTACTTAGTGATTTTTTACCCACAAAATTAATGAACCCCGGAATTGCCGCCAACACCATCGGGATATCAATATAAGAACTGTGGTTGGGTACAAAAACGTATTTCTGGTTGGTGGAATCAATGTTTTCTAAGCCCTTAATTTTAATGGGCATTAGGTACAATCTTAGTTGCACTTTGGCCCACAGCCGGTTTAAACTGTGTGCGTATTTGTAGTGGCTGGGTTTGGAAAGGAAAAGCCTGAAAAACGGGTAGGTGGCCATAAACGGAAGCACAAACCAGGTGGTGCACCATACGGTGTACGCCATTCTGCCAATGTTTTTTAACCGTTTCATGTCTCCAAAAGTACAAATTATTCCCCAAACGCCCGCCGCGTGCCAGATCGCTTTCCTGTTTTAGGCCTGTTTTTCTGAAAACAGGCCTAAAACAGGAACTCAGTCGGTCGCCGGTTTTAATTATAGATTGCTGATTATTTGGTTTCTGGAGGCTAGAATGCGGTCCGCTTTTAGCAGACCAGCTACGCTGATGGCGTCGGTGATTTCATCGTTTAAAGCCATTTTTACGGCTTCGGCGAAGGGCAGTTTCCAGATGTGCAGGACTTCCGTTTCTTCAAACTCGGTCTCGCCGGCAGTTAGGTTTTCGGCCAGAAAAATAAACCCTTCTTCGTCAGTAACGGAGTTGGAGGTATGAATGCGCGCAATCTTGGTCCAGGTGGCGGCCGTAAAACCGGTTTCTTCCTTTAGCTCCCGCTGCGCAGATTCTAACGGGCTCAATTCCACGGGACCACCACCCATGGGAATTTCCCAGGAATATTCGTTAAGCGGGTAGCGATATTGGCCCACCAGCCACGTATTGCCCTCGGCGTCAATGGGAATAATGCCGATGGCCTTGTTTTTCATGGACACCACGCCGTAAATGCCATTTCCGCCACCGGGCGTAATCACCTGATCCTCGCGAACGCTAATCCACGGGTTACTGTACACCGTTTTGGTTTCCAAGGTAGTCCAGGGCGAAGTGAGGGAATGTTCTGGTTTCAAGACGTTGGAGGGAATAAGTTTTGAGGTGAATATGTTAATCTAGGTATCTTGTTTTCAGCCTGTTTTTCCAAAAACAGGCCGAAAACAGATTACTATGCTTCTGCCTTTACGCTTTCAACGGCTTGCAAGTACACTTTCTCGTACATAGGCAATACTTTGCTGATCTCAAATTCCTTAGCGCGGGCTAGGGCGTTGGCTTTAAAAGTTGGCAGTTGGTCGTCTTGCAGCAAGAAAAGGGTGTTCTTAACCATGTCTTTCACGTCGCCTACGTTGCTTACAAAACCGGAAAAGCCGTGGACGTTCAGTTCGGGCAGGCCGCCGGCGTTGGAGGAAATTACGGGTACTTCGCAGGCCATCGCTTCCAGAGCAGCCAATCCAAAACTTTCTTTCTCTGACGGCATTAAAAACACATCGGCCACCGACAATAATTCTTCTACGGCTTCTAACTTCCCTAAAAAACGCACGTCTGAGCAGATATCTAGCTTGCGGCAAAGTTGTTCCATTTTTAGGCGCTCCGGGCCGTCGCCTACTAAAAGTAATTTAGAAGGAATCTTTTCGCGGACTTTAGAGAAAATCTTGATGATATCGCCAATCCGTTTAACGCCTCTAAAGTTGGAGGTGTGCACCAAAAGCTTCTCGCCAAACGGCGCGATGGCGGATTTAAAATGGTCTTTCCGCTGCTTCTGAAAGCGCTCTAGGTTAATAAAGTTAGGAATTACCACAATCTCTTTTTCAATAGGAAAGTACTCATACGTTTCTTTGCGCAGGTCATGAGACACGGACGTAACCGCATCTGACTGATTAATGCTAAACGTAACCACCGGTTCATAAGAAGAATCTTTGCCTACCAACGTAATATCGGTGCCGTGCAAGGTGGTAATAACCGGAATCTTAATGCCCTTGGTCTTTAAAATCTGCTTGGCCATATACGCCGCCGAAGCGTGCGGAATAGCATAATGCACGTGCAAAACATCTAACTTCTCAAACTGCACAATATCCACCATCTTACTAGCCAGGGCCAGCTCATAGGGCGGATATTGGAACAGCGGATAGTTGGGAATATTGACCTCGTGGTAATGAACGTTCTCGCTGAAATACTCCAGCCTTGCGGGTTGGCTGTAGGTAATAAAATGTACCTGGTGGCCATTCTGGGCCAGGGCCATTCCTAATTCAGTTGCGACCACTCCGCTGCCGCCAAAAGTGGGGTAGCATACAATTCCGATCTTCATGCGGTAGGTGTTTGCGGTAATTTAGGATTTTGGTTCTAACGATTGATACACCACGTCATGAATGCGCGTGCGGATGTTGTAATTCAAGAGCTTATCGTTCTCAGCATCTGGGTGCACGCGGTTAGACAGAAAAATGTAAATCAAACTATTGTCGGGGTCTACCCACACGCCGGTTCCGGTAAAACCGGTATGTCCGTAGGTTCCCATGGGCGCTAATTCTGACGTAGGCCCGTTACCGCCCGGCTCAGGCTTGTCCCAACCAATGCCGCGCCGACTATCTTTGCCCGCGTTTTTGGCAAACTCAGACACCACTGGCGTCCGGAAGTATTGCTGTCCGCCGTAATTACCTCCCTGCAAATCCATCTGCATTAAAATAGCCAAATCGTTGGCATTAGAGAATAAACCAGCGTGGCCAGCAGAACCGCCCAGCATGGCTGCGGCGCCATCGTGGACGGTGCCTTGCAATTGCGTCTGCCTGAAATCAGGGTCATGAGCGGTGGGCGCAATCTGTTCCTTTAAAAATTTACGCAGCGGGTTAAATGTTAAGCTGCTGGCGCCCAGCGGTGCATAAAAATTTTGATCCAAGAAATCGGGGAGGGGCTGGTTTAAAAGCCGCTCGGCCAGTCGTTTCATTAAGTGCAGACCTAGGTCAGAATAGCGATATTCAAATTTGCCGCTAGCTACGCGTTTGCCCACCAAGTTGGTTTTTACAATCCAAGTCCAGACGCTATCTTCTAACCGCTTGGCCGCGTAAAAGTTTGGCGCAACCAAGTTAGGGTACGCAACTGAGGGCAAGCTGTCATAATAGAGGGGGTTGGGTTTCCCGTTAGTGAGCAAGGTGCGTTTGTAAAACGGCACGTAGGCCATCAGCCCGGCTTGGTGCAGTAACACGTCGCGCACGGTCAGGTTCGCTTTGTTGGAGTTCCGGAGCTCTGGCAGGTAGGTAACCAATTTGGCATCTAGTTGCAGGCGGCCTTGGTCTTTCAAGAACATAATGGCCTGCAGCGTGGCAGCTACTTTGGTAATGGAGGCTAGGTCGTAAATAGTTTTGTCGGTAACGGGCTGGCTGCGGTCATAGGTGTAATATCCGTAGGCTTTTTCTAGAATAACCGTCCCGTTTTTCACAACCAGCACTTGGCAACCCGGCGTGGCGCCGTAGGCGATGGCCTCTAGCGCGATGTTGTCAATTTTCTTGAGCGCTGCCGAATTCATTCCTACGCTTTCTGGCACCGAATACTTTAAACGGTTGAGCGAAGGTGTATTGACCCCAGAACCGGCCTTGTACTTCGGCGAAGCCGTAACGGGCAGCCTTCCTAGGGCGGGCAGTCCGCCAAATAGAACTTGCGGCACCACGCGTTGGGTAATTTCATTGTCTTCATAGCCGCACACTACCCAATTGCTATCGCCAAAATTCTTGAGGCTATATGCGTTGCCCATCACGACAACCACTACTTTTTTGGTAGGGTCGCGCTGCAGGTCTCTGATAAAAGCCAACGCAGTGCCGGCCAGTCCGTAGTTACGGCCGGGCGTATTGTTGAGGCCGTGCAGCGAAACGACTACTACATCGGCGGCGCCTAAATGTTTTTTAATGCCCGCATACACGCTATCTGGCGCGTACCGGTTGGGCACCGCAAATTTGCGGAACGGCGCATATTTCTCCAGCGACTGATGAAAAGGGTTGTTTAAACTTAACCCGATGGTAACGGAGGCGAATTGAACGGTATCTAGCGCCCGAAATGGCAGTAAATTGTCTTTGTTTATGGCTACGGTAATGGCTTGTTCATACAGCTGTTGCTGCAGCACGGCGCTAACGGGCCTGCTCAAATCTAGTGACAGTTCCTCTAGCTCAATGGGATGAAACTGGTTTAAACCGGCCCAATATTTGGCGTGCAACATTTTTCTCACCCGCACTTCAATCTCACGCTCGCTAATAAAACCGTCGTTAATGGCTTGGCGAATGCTTTGGATGGCTTTCGGTACGTTTTCAGAGAAGAGCAGCACGTCGTTGCCGGCCCGGAGCGCCAAGGCGTCTACTTCGCCAGGTTTGTGGTAGCGGGTTACACCTTTCATGTTAAGGGCATCGGTAAAAACCAGGCCCTCATAATTCATTTTGCCTTTAAGTAAATCATTAACCAAGTACGGCGATAACGTAGCGGCACGGTTGGCAATGGAATCTAACTTGGGCACGTGCAGGTGGGCCACCATGACGCCCATGACGCCAGCGTCAAAAGAGCGACGAAAGGGGTAGAGTTCCACATCGGTCAGGCGGGCTAAGTCATGCTGCAAGACGGGTAAGGTGAAGTGAGAATCAGCGTCCGTATCGCCGTGGCCCGGAAAATGCTTGGCCACCGCAATAATGCCGTGGTCTTGCAAGCCTTTGATGTAGGCAATGCTGCGCTGGGTTACTTGCTCCTTGTTTTCGCCGAAAGAACGGTTGCCAATAACCGGATTGCTGGGGTTGCTGTTCACGTCAACTACCGGCGAGAAATTAACGTGAACGCCCAAGCGCTTGAGTTTGAGCGCAATTTCGCGGCCCATCAGGTACACGTAATTATCATCGGGCAAAGCCCCTAGGGTCATTTGTTTGGCGAAGTGCATGCTGCTGTCTAAGCGCATGTCTAGGCCCCACTCTGCATCAATGGCAATAAGTAAGGGTACTTTGGATAGAGCTTGGTAGCGGTTGGTGAGCTTGGCCTGCCGGACGGGGCCGCCTTGCATAAACATAATACCGCCAATGCCATAATCAGTGACCAGCTGCTCTATTTCTTTTACGTGGGTTTGAGTTTTGTTGGAATAAGCGGCCACCATGAACAACTGCCCCAGGCGTTGGTCTGGGCTAAGGGTCTGGTACACACTGTCTACCCACCGTTGCTCTACTACCGTTACCTTACTCCGGCCCACGGGAGTAAAAGCAGACAAAGCTGCCCAGGCGCTCATCATCACTGCCAACAGCACCAGGCTATACCTTTTTAGCATTTCGCAACGCGTAATAAAAATTTGAATAAAGTTTTCATAGGGCTAATTTCGCAAGACGAAATCTTGCCCAAGCTTGTTTGGCTGTTTTAGGCCTGTTTTTTCAAAAACAGGCCTAAAACAGGTTTTGTTTTGAACCTAACCGCCTTAAAATAACCCCAGCGCACCGCCGCCAAAGACGAAAAGCTAGCTGATGCCGTTTCCGGTATCTTTGGCCTTGGTTTAAGCGGGTAATATTACTGAAAATTTTGCTGTAAATCCGCAAAAAAGAACCAGATATGGGCTCAATGCAAGGAACAGGACTTTAGATTTCGATTGAATAGAAATTAATTACGCAGCAAGAGAGAGTATGGCAGATATCATCCGTTTATTACCCGAGTACCTGGCCAACCAAATAGCCGCCGGAGAGGTAGTGCAACGGCCCGCCAGCGCGGTGAAAGAGTTGTTGGAAAATAGCGTAGACGCACAAGCCACCTCCATTACGTTGGTGGTAAAAGACGCGGGCAAGCAACTTATTCAAGTAATTGATGACGGCCTAGGCATGAGCGAAACAGACGCCCGCATGTGCTTTGAGCGCCACGCCACGTCTAAAATCCAAACCACCGAAGATCTTTTTCGCATTAAAACCATGGGCTTTAGGGGAGAGGCGATGGCGTCTATTGCCGCGGTGGCTCAAGTAGAATTAAAATCCCGCGACCAAGGTACTGAACTGGGCACTTGCCTGACCATTGAAGGCAACCAAGTGCTGCAACAAGAACCGGTAGCCATGGCGCAGGGCACTACCGTAAGCATCAAAAACCTGTTTTTCAACGTGCCCGCCCGGCGTAATTTCCTGAAGAGCAACCCCGTGGAGATGCGCCACATTTTAGACGAGTTTCAGCGGGTAGCCTTGGCTAATCCGGATATTAGTTTCGCGCTTTACCAAAATGAGGTAGAAGTGATGAGCCTGCCCGTCGGTAAATTGAGCCAGCGCATTGTGAGCATTTTCGGGAAAGAGTACAAAGAGCAATTGGCCAGTTGCGAGGAAAAGACGCCCTTTCTAACCATTAAAGGCTACATCGGGAAGCCGGAATTTGCCAAGAAAAGCCGAGGCGAGCAATTTTTCTTTGTCAACAATCGCTTTATTAAGAGCCAGTACCTGAACCACGCCGTGCTCACGGCCTTTGAGGGTCTGCTGCCCAAAGACAGTTTTCCGTTTTACGTCTTATTTCTGGAAATAGCCCCGGAAACCATTGACATTAACGTGCACCCCACCAAAACCGAGATTAAGTTTGAAGACGAGAAAACCGTGTACGCCATTGTGCGCGCGGCCGTGAAACAGAGTTTGGGACTGCACAACATTGCGCCATCGTTAGATTTTGGAGCCGATGTGAATTACATGCCCCTGCAGGCCATGAAGTTTCCGGCTTCTGCTGACTTTGACACGGCGCCCGCGCAAGCTCCGCGTTCTATACCATCGGCGGAGCCGACCAGGGCTTTTTTGGGGTCATTTTCAGGAGCAGGTTCTTTCTCACCATCCGCCTCCGGCGATGGAAACCGAGACGAAAGTTTCTTTCAGCCCGCCGCCCTCCGGCAGGTTTCTAACTTAGACCAGGAAACAGAGCATAAACTTTTTTCTGAGCAAGAGGACGCTGCTTTTTCATCCAGCGCGGGTAAAATTGGAGGCGCTTCCAAGACGCTGCAAGTCCACCAAAAGTACATTGTGGTGCCCGTAAAATCTGGGTTAATGGTGGTAGACCAGCAGGCGGCCCAAGAACGAATTCTGTACGAGAAATACATCCAGCATTTGGGCAAACGCACCGGCGCGTCGCAGCAATTACTGTTTCCCCAAACCCTGCATTTATCGCCCGCCGACTATTCGCTGGTGATGGAACTGGCTGAGGAATTTAAAGCCTTGGGTTTTGTTTTCAACGAGTTTGGGCAGCACACGCTGGTGGTAAATGGCATTCCGGCAGAGATTCCGCTTCGCGATGAACGTGAATTAATTGAGGGTTTGCTGGAACAATATAAAAACAACCTAACGGGTTTAAAGGTAGACCGGCAAGAAAATCTGGCCCGCGCCATGGCCAAACGCGTGGCGGGTCGTTTAACAACTCGCCTTTCTGATCACGAGATGAGTGCTTTGGTAGACAGGCTATTCGGTTGCTCAGTGCCCAATTACACGCCCAGCGGCCAGAAAACGCTGGTCATTCTTCAAACTAGCCAGTTGCAAGATTTATTCTTGAAAGGCTAATTTCTGTTTTAGGCCTGTTTTTAGAAAAGCAGGCCTAAAACAGAAGATTGCTGTTTGGTAGTTCTGGCTGTTTGGGAGTTCTACTCCCGAACGTGTTGGTTGCGGAGTTCTACTCCGCTGGGAACCACGGGTAGGTGTTGCAGAAGTAGGGGAGTAGAACTCCCCGGCAGGTTGCTTCCGGAGTAGAACTCCGAAAGAGCAGAATAGAGCAGAGTAATTGCAATAAAGAACAAATCTGTTTTAGGCCTATTTTTAGAAAATCAGGCCTAAAACAGAAGATAGCTGTTTGGGAGTTCTACTCTCTGGCTGTTTGGGAGTACTACTCCCGAACGTGGCGGTTGCGGAGTTCTACTCCGCTGGGAACCACGAGCAGGTGTTGCAGAAGTTGGGGAGTAGAACTCCCCAGCAGTTTGCTTTCGGAGTTGAACTCCGAAAGAGCAGAATAGAGCAGAGTAATTGCAATAAAGAACAAATCTGTTTTAGGCCTATTTTTAGAAAATCAGGCCTA
>JBBSSO010000011.1:0-14019 GCA_038241905.1 Cytophagales bacterium
GCCATTAAGGCGGCTTCATGGAAACCGCACAAAATCAGTTTCAGCTTGCCGGGGTAGGTGTTAATATCGCCGATGGCGTAAATACCGGGCACGTTGGTGCTGTAATCTACGGTGTCTACCACAATGGCTGATTTCTCCAGTTCTAGTCCCCAATTCTCCAACGGACCCAGTTTGGGCACCAAGCCGAACAGCGGGATAAAGGCGTCTACCTCCAACATATAAGGTTCTAGGCCTTCAGAAAGGATGGTGACAGATTCTAGATTGCCCTCGCCGTGCACGTGGGTAATATTAGACTTCAAGAGCAGATTCATCCGGCCTTGTTCTGAAAGACTGGTCACTTTAGCCGCCGATTCTGGGGCGCCTCTAAACGTGGTGCCGCGGTGTACCAGCGTTAATTCTTTGGCTACATCGGTTAAGAAAATGGCCCAGTCTAGGGCAGAATCGCCGCCGCCAGCCAGTACCACGCGTTTGTCGCGGAAAGTTTCTGGGTCCAGCACCATGTAATGCACGCCTTTGCCGCCTTCGTAGGTTTCTAGTTTCTCAATGGCAGGTTTGCGAGGTTCAAAAGAACCCAGGCCGCCAGCAATTACCACTACTTTACAGGTAATTTCAGATTGGCCCGAGGTGATTACTTTAAACCTACCGTCTTCTAGTTTCTCCAATTCCTCCACGCGCTCGCCCAACGTAAACGAAGGGTGAAACGGCTTAATCTGCTCCATCAGGTTGTCTACCAGCTCGCCAGCCAGAATAGTAGGAAACCCGGGGATGTCATAAATAGGTTTCTTCGGATAGATTTCAGACAGTTGGCCGCCCACTTGAGGCAAGGCATCTACCACGTGGCATTTCATTTTTAACAAACCGGCCTCAAAGACCGCAAATAATCCCACCGGCCCAGCGCCGACAATGCAAATATCAGTAGTTATAGTTGACATATTAATATTAATGTTTCTGACAGACAGCGGTTTTCGCTTTTTCTGCCGGGTTGCCCTGCCCCAAACCCGTAAAAGCTTGTTTCAGGATTGCGCCTGCAAAGTAACATCATTTTAACCAAAAGTGTTTCCCCGGATGTGGATTGTATTGTTGCGGCTCATAGATTAAATTGTAATTTTAGCCCTTCTAACTTCTGAAATCTATGTTAAGCTTTATAACCTGGGATGTTTCTCCTGATCTTTTCTCTTTAGGCCCGGTAACCGTGCGCTGGTACGGCCTGCTGTTTGCTATGGCGTTTGTGCTCACCCAGCCCATTGAAAAGTACATTTACCGCAAAGACGGCCGCACCGATGAAGACGTAGACATCTTAACCATGTACATGATTATTGGTACGGTCATTGGCGCCCGCCTGGGCCATTGCCTTTTCTATGATCCGGTGTATTACCTCTCTAACCCGCTCAAAATTTTAATGATTTGGGAAGGTGGTCTGGCTAGCCACGGCGGCACCATCGGTATTTTAGCGGCCCTTTATCTGTTCAGTCGCAAACACAAATTTGACTACCTCTGGGTGTTAGACCGCGTTGTAATTGTAGTGGCTGTAGGCGGAGCCTGTATTCGGTTAGGGAATTTGATGAACTCAGAAATTATTGGCAAACCCACCAACTTGCCTTGGGCCTTTAAGTTTGTCCGGAACGGCGAGATGTTCAACGGCGTACCCGCGTATTTAGATCCGAGGCATCCGTCGCAGCTGTATGAAAGCCTTTTCTGTGTGTTTTTATTTATTCTTCTTTATACGATGTGGAAGAAAGGCGCCGGTCAGATCAAAGGCCTGTTATTTGGGTTGTTTGTAACGCTGCTCTTTTCCTTCCGGATTCTGATAGAATTCACGAAAGAAAACCAGGAAGCTTTTGAAGATGAGCTTGCCTTAAACATGGGCCAGTGGCTAAGCATTCCGTTGGTAATAGTTGGTTTAGCGGTTCTGTTTTACGCCTTGCGCCAACCCCGGCCACCGAAACAAATTCGGGTTTAAACCTGTTTTAGGCCTCCTTTTTGAAAAACAGGCCTAAAACGTCAGAGCTGCGGCAATCTTTCGCCGCAACTCTGACGTTTTTTTTTATTAGGCTTAGAGCTTGTTTAAGTTTTTATTTTTCCGGCGAAAACAGGAAGCGAAAGGTTCTGCCGAAGCGTTGCCCCGAAAGCATTCGGGGTGTGCCATTACCGCAACATAGCAGCGCTATGGTGAGAAAAAAAGGCGAAGTCAGGTTCTTTTGATGCCTGTTTGTAGCGCAAAAGACAAATTTAACCATGCTCTTAGAGCGAATATTGGTACAAACTTCCTTCCTCGTTGGTAATCATAAGGTTTTTGTTGTCTTTAAACGCCACTGCCTCCACTTGCCCCGCTTGCATCAATTCCTCTATCCGAGGGTTTTTCTCAAAAAATTTTATGGATCCTTTGGCCACGGGGTATAAATACAGTTTCCCAAAGGAAAGTACCGCCAAAGTTCTGCCGTCGGGGCTTACATCTGCGGAGGTTACCATGCCGGGCAAATCCGTCCGGGCGATGAGTTTGGCCACGTGGGTGCCGGGTTGGTCGGGTAGTTGGTACAGTTTGGCGGTTTTAGCCCGACCGCGGTCTTTGGAGATGAGATAAATTTTGCCGTGGTGCCAGAAAATAGCCTCGCAGTCAAAATTGCGGTCTTGCTTGGCTATTTTGCCTTTAGGTTGGTCTTGGTAAGTAAACCGGATAAGCTGCGTTTGAGAGCCATCTTTAGCCCGCACTTTGTAAATAACCAAATCACTGCGCTTGTTATTGTTGTTGCCCGTATCTGCAATATAAAGAAAGCCTTTGGTGTCTTTGGCCAGGTCTTCCCAGTCATTGTTGTGAGCCTTAACTACGGTAACTTTGGCCAGCAGTTTACCTTTTTCATCTACTTTAAATAGAACCGGCTCTCCGCCCGAATCATTGTGGGTCCAGTAGGTGCCGGGCTTATCGGCGGTTTCTAAGCCGGAGCTTTCTGAAACTTCCTTGGGTAATTTGGTCAATCGTTTTAACCTTTCCCAAGACGCGGATGCGGGCGCAAATGCGCAGATTAAAAAGTAAACAGCGACCATAAAAACCATCGGCCCCCGAAAAAAAGAAACGTATTTCATGAAAAACCAGGGTTAAAAGCGAGTAAAAGAAAGGCTTTTTATACGATAGAAATTATTTAAACGCTAGCGTGCCGAGAGAGTTTTAGTGCTAGCTAGCCGCAAGCGGATGGGGGGGAATGAAGGTGTTTTCAGAACATCGTGTTAAAAGAGAAAGCCCCTGAGATTTGAAGTTCAGGGGCTTTGCTTTTAGAAATTTAGTGGATTAATTAATTTGCAGCGGATTGTAGGCCATAAAATCAAGGGAAACAGAGTTCATGCAGAAACGCTTGCCGGTAGGCGGCGGGCCGTCATCAAAAAGGTGACCTAAATGCGCATCGCAGCGACCGCAAAGGACTTCAATGCGTTTCATGCCGTGAGAATTGTCTGGCGCATACCGCACGGCGCTTTCCCGACTGGCTTCAAAGAAACTTGGCCATCCGCAGTCGCTGGCAAACTTTAGGTCAGAGCGAAACAAGGCGTTTCCGCAGGCGGCACAGTAATAATCGCCTAGGCCGGTGTTGTTCCAAAGCTTGCCCGCAAAGGCTCGCTCAGTGCCTTGCTCGCGCGCTACTGCATATAATGCTGGGGATAGAACTTTTTTCCACTCCGCGTCAGATACGTTAAGTTTGGTGGTATCGGTGCGGGAGTAGTACGGGTTGTTGGGTTTTAGAGCGCTACCCGCAACATTTTGCGAAACCGGCACCGCCGGGGCAGAACGTTGGCTGGCCGTTTGGTCTGTAGTACTCTGGCAACCCCACACCGAAAGGAGCAGGGTGGCAGATAAAAGGAACGTACGTATCATATATTTTAGAAAGAGTAAAAGCTTTGGTTCTTTCACAACAAATACGGCAGCGCTAAAGTTTACGGATTGCCAAGCTTCCTTCACAAAAGCTGTTTTAGGCCTGTTTTTCGAAAAACAGGCCTAAAACAGCTTTTGAAATATTGTTAAATAAGTATTGTACCATGGAAATCGCAGCACAAGTGAACCCGCCCCAACCCCTCCCCAGAGAGAATTGGGGTGGATTTATTTCCCTTAAGCACAAATTAAAGTAACTGATTATCTCAGTTACACGCCAATGTCCTCGTTCCAGAGCTCTGGTTTCTCTTTGATGAATTTTTGCATCAGCTCATAGCAAGCGGTGTCATCTACCACGGTTACCTCCACGCCGCGCGATCGCAGCAATTCTTCTTCGCCTAGAAACGTCTTGTTTTCCGCTACCACCACTTTGGGGATGCCGTACAGCAAAATAGTTCCCGAGCACATAGCGCAGGGCGATAACGTAGTGTACATGGTGCATTCTTGGTACACCGATGCCGGCAAACGGCCCGCGTTTTCCAGCGCGTCCATTTCGCCATGCAAAATAGCGCTACTGTTCTGCACCCGCCGGTTGTGCCCCCGCCCAATAATTTGGCCTTTGTGCACCAACACAGACCCGATGGGAATTCCGCCCTCAGCGTAGCTTTTTTGGGCTTCTTCTAGGGCCGCTTCTAAAAATTTATCTGTCATAGCTTTTCAAATTTCTTTTTAATCTTATCCAAAAAAGAAGACCATCATCCGGCAAAACTTTTAATTTATTTTCATGCAACAAAAGCTGTTATAGGCCTCTTTTTCCAAAAACAGCCCTAAAACGCAAAACTAAAAACTCCCCTCTCCACGGGAGAGGGGCTGGGGGTGAGGTCCTTTGCTACGGCACCGGGTCATAGCCGTGGCCGCCCCAGGGGTGGCAGCGGCCAATGCGTTTTAGCGCCAGCCAACCGCCTTTAAACGGCCCGTATTTCACGATGGCCTGCTGGGCAAAAGCCGAGCAGGTGGGCGTAAACCGACAACTGCCCGGCGTGAGCGGCGAGATAGTGTAGCGGTACACCCAGACCAAACCCAGAAAAATTTGCCGGAAAAACCAATTAATTGCCTGCATATACTGCTAGTTACGCGAAAAAAAGCCACAAATCCTTACCTTTGCGCTTTCTAACTAACAATAGCTATGCGTAAAAAGGTTTATAGTATTCTGTTGGCACTTAGTATGGGCTTGTCTTTTTCGGCGCGCGCCGATGAAGGTATGTGGTTGCCCATGCTCATTAAACGCCTCAACCACGTAGACATGCAGAAACAAGGTCTGCAACTCACCGCCGAGGAAATCTACAGCGTCAACAACTCCAGCCTCAAAGACGCCATCGTGCAGTTTGGAGGCTTTTGTACTGGCGAGTTCGTCTCCAAAGAAGGCCTTTTGCTCACTAACCACCACTGCGGGTATGACGCCATCGCGGCCAATTCTAGCCCCGAAAACAATTACCTGAAAGATGGTTTCTGGGCCATGACCCGGGAGCAGGAACGCAAAAATGACGGCCTGTTCGTAGATATTTTAGTGCGTATGGAAGACGTATCATCGCAGGTACTGCAAAACATTAACAACCAAACACCAGAGCAAGAACGAGGCAAACTGGTGGCTGAGCGCATGAAAACACTGGCAGATGCTGCCAAGAACAACGGCCAGTATGTGGCCTACGTGCGCGATTTCTTTAACGGAAACGAGTTTTATCTGTTTGTCTACGAGCGCTTTAACGATGTGCGTTTGGTTGGCGCGCCGCCAGAAAGCATCGGCAAGTTTGGAGGCGATACTGACAATTGGATGTGGCCCCGCCAAACCGGCGATTTCTCTCTGTTCCGCGTGTACATGGCGCCTGATGGCAAATCTGCGCCCTATTCTGCTCAAAATGTGGCGTACAAGCCAAAACACCACCTACCAATTTCCATGAGCAACGTGCAGAAAGGTGATTTCGCGATGGTGTTCGGTTTTCCGGGCCGTACTACGCGGTTCATGACCGGTTCCGGTCTGGCTTTAGCCGTTGAACAATCAAATCCCGCCCGCATTAAACTGCGTGAGCGTCGCTTGGCCATTATGAAAGAAGCTATGGATGCCTCGCAGGCCAACCGCCTGAAACTGGCCTCTAACTACGCCAGCATCAGCAACTATTACAAGTATTTCATCGGTCAAAACGAAGGCATTACGCGCATGAAAACTTTGCAAAAGAAAGCTGCCGAAGAGCGTGCTTTCCAAACTTGGGCCACTGGCGACGCTACCAGAAAAGCCCTTTACGGCGCTTCTTTGCCAGAAATTAACGCATCTTACGCCACCCAGCGCGACTACAATTTGGCCAGCGTTTACCGTTCAGAAGCTGCCTTGGCTCCAGCCTTGATGGGCCACGCAAACCAATATAACGCGCTTTACAACATGCTGAAAAGCGGAAACGTAGACCCGGCTCGTTTGGCTCAGATTAAAGAGGCCTATAAGAACGCAAACACCGAGTTCTTTCAGTCTTACCTACCCGCCACGGACCAGAAAATGTTTGCCCAGATGATGGAGTTATTCTACCAAGATGTGCCCAAAGCGCAGCACGGCGATATTTTCAAAGATTTAACCGGCAAGCACAAAGGTGATTTCAAGAAATGGGCTGCCGATGTATATACCAATTCTGTTTTGTCATCAGAAGCAAAATCCAACGCTTTTCTGGCTAATCCATCGCAAAAAACCTTGGAAAACGACCCTGCTTTTAGAGTGGTACAGGCGGTACAAGCCAACCATCAGCAAAATATTTTGCCTAAGCTAACTGAGGCCCAAGCGGCCTTGAACCGGGCCACCCGTTTGTACGTGGCTGGTCTGCGCGAAATGAACCCCAACAAGGTCTATTATCCGGATGCTAACTCTACTTTGCGCCTGAGCTACGGCACCGTAAAAGGCTATGAGCCCCGCGATGGCGTGAAGTATAAATACTATACTACCATGGACGGCATCGCGGAAAAAGCAGATTCTACCAACGAGGAATTTGTGGTACCGGCCAAATTATTAGAGCTCCATGCCAAAAAAGATTACGGTCGCTACGGCCATAACGGCGAGCTGCGTGTAGGTTTCATTACCAACAATGACATTACGGGCGGTAATTCTGGCTCGCCGGTTATCAACGGCCGGGGCGAATTATTGGGCCTTGCCTTTGACGGTAACTGGGAAGCCATGACCGGAGATTTGGTGTTTGACCCCGAGTACAAGCGCTCCATCAACGTTGACATAAAGTACGTGCTCTTCGTGATGGATAAGTTTGCCGGCGCCGGTCACTTGGTCAATGAAATGACCTTGGTGGACAACGGCAACCCCAACACCACGTTCAACCCAACGCTTAACCACCTGAAAACGGACGGAAAAGTTAAGATTGAAACGCCAGATGCTGAGATAAAAATTAAGCGGAAAGGCAACGAAACCAAGATTAAGAAAGAAACCAAAAAGAGAAGGAAAGGAGATTAGCTGTTTTTGAGCTTATTTAACAAAAACAGGTTAAAAACGCCCGGAGCTTAGCTTCGGGCGTTTTTTATATGTGCGCTTCTCAGTCTGCCGATTGGGCGTTTTATTTGCAATGCACGTAGCAGAGTACCTTACTGCATTTGCCGTATTGTCGGTTCTTACATTGTTTATTAGTAGACTTGGCAATGGCAGTGCACTGCGGATTGTTAATATCAGGGCCAAATGAGGACGAGATAGGGCTAGAAAACGAAAGCAAAAAGCTCAGCATTCCTAGGACTGGCGCAGAAGAAAGGAATTTTTTCATAGTGTTTTGGCATGAGCGGAATTAGATATTGACAATCTAAGTAAAATAATAACATGAATAGTTAGAATATTTTCTGGGATTTGCGTACGGAAAAATAGAACCTATTCCTGGGCCTATGCAGCACATTCTACGCCTCACGTTCTTTATTCTCTTATTCGTCAAGGTCTTGGAAGCGAAGGCGCAACTCTACAACTCACCAGTTGGCGCCCGCGCGGCTGGGGTGGGCAATGCAGCCGTCACGCTAACCGATATCTGGGCATTGAGCAACAACACAGCCGGCATGGCCGCTCTTAAAAAAGTAGAACTGGGCGCCTTTGCTCATAACCGCTTCGGCTTGGCGGAGCTTTCTACGGTGGGCTTGTTAGCCGTTATTCCCACCGCTAAATACGGCACGTGGGGCCTAGACCTACAGCGCTTCGGCGGCGATCTATATAATGAACAGCGGCTGGGGTTTGGCGTGGCCCATCAGTTGGGCGTGGTGCGGGTAGGCCTAAAGGCCGATGTGCTGCAAGTACGCATAAAGGAATGGGGCAGCCGCAAAACGGTGGCCCTCAGCTTGGGAGGGCAGTCAGAAGTTATTCCGGGGCTGGTATTTGGGGCGCATATTTTCAATCTAAACCAAGCTAAGTTGCATCAGTTTGAAGATGAGCGCGTGCCCACCGTCATGAAAATTGGCCTGAGTTACCAAATCGCCGCCAAAGTGCTGGTCCTTGCTGAGGTAGAGAAAGAATTAGAGTTTCCGGCCGCCGCGAAAGGAGGGTTGGAGTACCGCATTATTCCGGCCCTGGGGCTGCGGATGGGTTTCCATTCTGGTACAAGATCTGGCACGGCGGGTGTGGATTTTACGTTCAATCAGTTTCAGGTGGCCTACGCTTTGGGCGCGCAGAATCAGCTGGGCGTAAGTAATTATCTGTCGGTGGGTTATATCTGGAACAAGCAGCCATGAGAAGGGGTTTATGGCTTGTTTTTCTGATTTTAGGCCTAAAACAGACCGTCTGGGCCCAAGAAGTACCTCGCCCACCAGTAGATGTAGAACTGTTAATTCAGGAACTCTTTGGTCAGCAAACCGATGAAACCACTGTTGATTACGAAGACGTTTACGAAACCCTGCTCCAATATTATCGGCAACCGCTGGACCTAAATCGCGCGTCGCGAGAAGAACTCCGCAGTCTGTGGTTGCTGTCCGAAAGTCAAATTGCCGCCTTGTTGCAGCACATTGCGGCTAATGGCAAACTGGTTAGTCTGTATGAACTGCAATCCATTTCGCATTTTGATTTGCTTTCCATCCGGCGGGTATTACCGTTTGTCACCGTTCAGAGCCAAGGGCAGCAAGGCGCTCTTTCCTGGCCGCAACGGATCAAGCGTGCCGACAACCATTCGCTGCTGCTGCGTTATGACCGCACATTGCAAGAACGCCGGGGCTACACGCCGCCCGAAGGTCGGTCCCTGACCCGTTACCAAGGCTCCCCTGATAAATTTCTGGTTCGCTATCGGCTTAGCCACCCCAAAGATTTTAGCTTTGGCATTACGGCTGAGAAAGATGCCGGAGAACCCTTCGCGTGGAAGGTTGACCAACGACTATACGGGTTTGACTTTTACTCGGCGCACGCCCAACTGTATAATCGGGGAGCGTTTAAAACCATCGCCGTAGGCGATTACCAGCTACAGTTTGGTCAGGGTTTGCTCCTCTCCAGCGGGTTTAGCGTGGGCAAAGGTGCCGAAACCATTACCACCGTCCGCCGCAGCCAGCTGGGCATACGGCCGCACACGTCTACTTTGGAGAGCAATTTCTTTAGGGGAGCGGCCGCTACGCACCGCTGGCGCCGCTTGGAAACCACCGTTTTCTATTCTAACCGGCGGGTAGATGCCTCGGCTGGCGGCGCTTTGCCCGAAGATACCACGACTTTTCTGCTGGGCGGCTTGCAAACCTCGGGCCTGCACCGCACGCCCACCGAAATTGCCAACCGCCACCGCGCCCGCGAGCAGGTCTTGGGCGCGGATGTTACCTATAAAAACCCAACCCAGACGCTTAGTTTTGGCTTAACCGGTCTGCACACGTCTTACTCCATGGCGCTGCAGCCCCGGCCTGAGCTGTACAATTTGTATGCTTTCAGCGGTAAATCTTTGGCCGGGGTGGGCGTGCATTACAGTTACCTCTGGCAGAATCTGAACTTTTTTGGGGAAACCGCTTGGTCCAGTTCTAAGGCCGTGGGAACGGTGAACGGCGTGTTGGCCAGTCTTTCTGAGAAGGTAGAATTTTCCCTTTTGTACCGTCATTATGCCCGTAATTTCCAGACAATGTACGGCGGTGCCTTCGGCGAAGGAAGCCGGAACCAAAACGAGAGCGGCTTATATACGGGCCTCAAGTTGAAGTTTAGTAATCGGTGGCAATTGACCGCGTATTACGACCGCTTTTCTTTTCCGTGGCTGCGTTACCGCGTAGACGCGCCCTCTGCCGGCGAGGAATATCTGCTGCGGTTGCAGTTTATGCCCGCGCGGAGCACCTTGCTTTACGGCCAGTACCAACACGAACGCAAAGGCCGCAATGAATCCGCGCTTACCCAGGCCCTGCAAACTGTGTCTGAGTACAGTACGCATCGGTTTCTGATTTTGCTAGATGTTAATCCTTTGGCTAACGTGCGGTTTCGGTCAAGGGTGCAAATGAGCAGATTCCAACAGAATGGTCCGGCTAAAACAGGATATTTTATGGCTCAGGATGTCAGCTGGGAACGTAAATACACTCGCCTCAGCGCCCGCTACGCTCTGTTTGACACCGATGATTATGATACCCGCCAATACGCGGCTGAACAGGATGTGCTGAGTGCATTCTCTATCCCAGTTTTTTTCGGGCAGGGAACCCGCGTGTATTTGCTGGCGCAGCAGCGCATTACCAGAAATATAGACGCTTGGGCAAAAGTGAGCTACACCCGTTACCGCGGCCAAGAAACCGTGAGTACCGGTCTAGAAGAAATTCAAGGCCCGGCCCGGACGGATGTGCGAGTGCAGGTGCGGTACCGGTTTTAGCCTGTTTTAGGAAAAGGAGGCTGGAAACGGGTTTAAGGAAGAGGAAAATTAGAAAGAGCCATTTTTCCAAATTGCAGCGGATTTACATCTGGCTGGGGTTTCCTACCACGTAGGTAAACTTATGCAGGGAGGAAGGCATGACTTCATACAAGTAAATATTTCTGTAGAAAGGTAAAGCCACTATTTGTTCCTTGTCGAACGATTTAACGGGCCTGACTGGGAAAGGGAAGTGTTCAATGACTATCTCCCTGGAGGATATTAAAATGACTTGCTTTTGCTTTTCCTGCGCAAAAGCCATGGCCCACTGCAAGCTTTGAAAAAGGGTAAGTCGGTTAAAAAGCATCGGGTCTAAT
This sequence comes from Cytophagales bacterium, assembly GCA_038241905.1. Classification (GTDB taxonomy): domain Bacteria; phylum Bacteroidota; class Bacteroidia; order Cytophagales; family Hymenobacteraceae; genus Nibribacter. The sequence continues at coordinate 11,034 of JBBSSO010000011.1, forward strand.
TCATAAAAAGTGACGTACTGTCCTCGAGCCAAATTGTAAATCGGCTGATTTAGATACGCCCCCACCGTAGAAGAAGTAAATTCCTCATTAGTAGTTAGAAGATGATGGGGGAATTCCTCTTTTAAATAGTGAGCCGCTGCTTTCCCTGGGAAAAAAGAATACCGGACTTCCATATATACCGCATACATGCCTACTAAAAATTGCACAGAAACGGCCAACAGTAATAACAAATTTAAAATTCTGATTTTGGTGTCTTGGGTAAATAGCCTTTTGAGGTTCAGGGAAGGAGTATAACGACCGTAGTAGGTGCTAATCCAAAAAAGAGCTACTGTAAATAAAAAGAAGTGTGCGTGGTGTCTTAAGGCTAGTTCAAACCTAAAGGCAAAAAAGTAGAATAGAGCAGCATAGAGAATAAGGAGAATGCTTAGCAGTTTTTTTGGCCTAAAGCAGAAGGTTACTAAGGTCAAGAGTAGCAAGGATAGCGGGATTTCTATTCTCGTTTTCAGGAAGGAAGTGTTCCAAAACTGAACAATTATTTCAGGCACCGGAAAGAAGGCTTGCCAGATCCGAGTGCTAGCTTGGTGGAATTTGTACGGGTCCCAGATATGACCATGCACCGCGCCTAGGTAATGCGTAATACTCCACAAAGAAAACAGGCAACCAACCAGCCATAAAAGAGCACCCAACCCAAAGGTAACAGGCCGGATTCTTTCCCAATGCGGGGCGTTTTTCCAAAGCTGGAGAGACTCAGTGAAAAGCAACAAGCCCATCATTCCAGAAAAATAGAGCCCAAATAGGTGTGTCTGAGCATTTAGCACGAGAATGAAAATATAAAGGTACCAATGGGTAAAACGTTTAGGGTACAAGGCGCAAGCCAAGAAAAGCGTTAGAAGCTCCGGGGCGTAAAGGCGGCTGATAACTCCATATTCAAAAATGCCATAGTACCCAAAGCAGAAAAGCAGCTGGATAGCCCAATGAAAGGGCGCATGTCGCAGAAAAACAAAGACAAAGCTCACTGAAAAGAAATAATGAGAAATCTTTAGCGCCGCAAGATTATCTGTGAACCTAGTTACCACATACAATAAGCTGTACCATAAGTTGGGGTGCCCTTCAAATCGTTTGTTGTATAGAAGTTCTGCGTAAGAATTGCTGTGCAATGCTAGGAGCCATGGTTCTGTTTCATCAATCCATAACTCATGAAAAGGCAGAAAACAGGCCAAAAGAAAGGCGTAGAGAAAGGTAAACAGTAGAGCGAAATTCTGGTTTGATAAACGCATAAAGCTATTTACTGTCAGAAGACTGCTCATGATACTCCTGCTCGGTATTCACAGCCCATAGATTTGCCTTTCCTGTACGGCCGGCGGCAATGTTTTCTACGGCCAGCATGGCGGTGAGCATAGAGTGGTCTTGGTTATTGTATTTGTGCATGCCGTTGCGGCCAACCAAAAATAGGTTCTCAATACCGTCTAAAAATTTCTGGACCTTCGGGAGCTGGGCATAGGAGCCGAAGTAGGCAGGGTAAGCCTTGGGCATTTTCACCACAGTGCCATCCAATACTTGGTCAGCCGATATAATACCTAACTTGTGCAATTCTTCTACCGCCAGCTGTTTCAGTTCTGCGTCGGTCATGTGCCAGAGCGCATCTTCTTCCTGGCAAAAATATTCAACGCCCAGCCATACTTTGTCGGGGTCTTTGACCAAGTGGGGGCTCCAGTTATTGAAAATCTGCAAACGTCCGGCTTGCACATCGGGCTCTTGAATATAAATCCAGTTGTCTTGAATAAGCTTGTCTGTGCCGGTGTTAAGGGCCAGCTTGTTCAACAGCAGACCAACCGAAATAAAATTGCGGTAAGGCAGGCCTTCGGTGATGGTTGTAAATTCTGCGGGCACTACTGGGCCCAACGCCTGAACCAAATGCCGGATGGGCATAGTGGATATAACGTAATCTGGTTTGGTTTGGAAAGTTTCGCCGGTATCAGTTTTTTGGATGGTGGCCGATACAATGCGGTTTTCTTTCAACTCAAGGCCAATTACTTCTTGATTTAAATGCACTTCACCGCCTTGCGCCTGCACTTTTTTGGCTACCACTTCCCACAAATGCCCGGGACCCAGTTTGGGGTACAGAAACTGTTCAATTAAAGAAGTCTCGATTTTCTTTTGCGAAATATCGCCGGAAGGCGAGGTAAATTGCTGGCGCAGAAAATGCTTAGCGGCTTCGGTAATAGACAGGGCTTTGATGCGCTGGGCTCCCCACTCGGCACTAATTTGGTTGCAGGGCACGCCCCACACTTTCTCCGTATAGGCCTTGAAAAACGTTTGGTATAAATGCCGTCCAAAACGATTAATAAAGAACTCTTCTAGGTTTTTCTCTTCTTTAATGGGCCGCACCACTTGTTTAAGGTAGCTGAGTACAGCTTTGGTAGTCCAGCCTAAACCCAGCTGCCGAAGCGTGGCAAAAGTAAACGAGAGTGGGTAATCAAAGAATTGCCGCCGAAAAAAAATACGCGATTTCCGCTGCCGCAACAACATGACATCATCTGTAGAGGTGGCAAAATCTGGTGAAATGGTTGGAATGGCCCGGCTTTGTCCTTGGTAATTCAGCTCGCCCACAGACTGCCCAAATTCTAGCTGGAGTGGCAAAATCTGAAGCCACCAATCCATGACTCTATCGGATTTAGAAAAGAAACGGTGCCCGCCAATATCCATCCGGTTGCCTTTGTAGTTAATGGTAGCCGAGATCCCGCCCAATCGGTCAGTGGCCTCCACTACATGCGGGTGCACCGCCGTGTGTTGCAAAAACTCAAAAGCTGCAGTTAAACCAGCCGGGCCAGCCCCAATGATCAGAGCTGTTTTGGGTGTGGACATAGGTGCGGATAAGGTACTATGACCAAAGATAACAGGAGAAAACCTATTTACCAGAAATGGTTGCATTAGTGCCCTTGTGTTTTGGGGCGGTTTTTTTTAAAAAAGGCCGAAAAAACAAAAA
>JBBSSO010000012.1:0-13926 GCA_038241905.1 Cytophagales bacterium
ACTAAATGAAGGACTGCGGGATTTCAATTTCTACGATGCTAAGGTAGCACGTTTCTACCGCTCTTAGGGCGCGCGGGGGCAGATGAATTTACCCACTTGGTTATCCCCATTTACTAACGAAGTTTTGCACGTTCTGTTTTAGGCCTGTTTTTGTAAAAAGAGGCTTAAAACAGCAAACAAGGAACAGTTATTAAGAATGAAAAGCAAACAAGGCCGTGCGTGGTCACTATAGGATAGAATAACTGAGTTGCAAAGAGCAATTGGTTTCAGGTGGTGATTTGATTGTTTCATGGAACCACGTCGTTACAGTGTAACGCCGCTACAAGAAATCGTTTTAGAAAAAGCCCATACGCAGCATGAGAAGTCTTGCTTTCTTAACCAAGACCTAGCTGCGGTATTTGCCTGCAGAAACCTAAGCCAACCCTTTAATTTAGGTCGAAGGAATGTTTACAGTCTTGGGGTGAGCGCCTTTGTTTTAACTCCGGTGCCGCGGTAGCTGCAGGGCTGCTGCCCAGGATTAAAACAACAGCGCGATACCCAAAACGGGGCCTCGCGGCCGTGAGCGCATGGAAGAAACCATGCAAAAGGCCGTCTTGTAGGCAACGGATCAAACCGGGAATATGAAACTTGGGAGCATGGAAGACATTGCCATTTAAGGTAGAAGCAAGAAAGGCTGTCGGCGAATTGCTTGTTGGTGATAACACCAATAAGGGCGAACGGCATTCCTTCGTAGGGACAGGTCGCGACCTGACCTTTGCGGCAGACTCCACATTATCCGCAGCAATGCAACAAAACAGGCATCGGATCAAACGGAGTGTATGGAACTCGGGAGCAGGGAAGGCATTGCCATTTAAGGTAGAAGTAAGAAAGGCTGTCGGCGAATTTCTTGTTGGCCCCTAGAAACACCAACAAGGGCGACCAATTGTAGACGTCAATTATCCTGTTTTAGGCCTATTTTTTGAAAAACAGGCCGAAAACCAACAACTAAATATCGTTCTCTTCAATAGTCTCAGCTTGGCCAGCGGAAATCCGGAACCTTCTAATGTTGTTAGAAAAAGGCTTTAGAATCTGGTCGGTGCGGTCTAAATGGGTGTCAGTCAAGAAAATCTGCCCGAACGTGTTATCAGCTACCAGCTGCATTAAGCGTTCAATGCGTTTCTGGTCTAAGCGGTCAAAAATATCATCTAACAGCAGCAGCGGTTTGTGCTGGTTTTTAGCGGCGAGCACTTCAAACTGAGCCAGCTTTAACGCAATTACATAACTTTTCTGCTGACCCTGCGACCCAAAACTCTTCACACTTTTGCCATCCATCAGAAACACAAAATCGTCTTTGTGCGGGCCCACGTTGGTGCGTTGTAATAGCAAGTCTTTGCGCTGGCTTTGGTCTAGCAAATACGCATAATTTTGCCGCGTCAACTGGCTCTGATAGGCCAGCGTAACGGTTTCAGAAGAGCCAGATAAGTGCTGGTAATGCCGCTGAAAAACCGGCTCAAACGTAGCAACGTACGCCGCCCGCCTACTGCTTAGTTGGGTACCCAGCGGCAAAAGTTGCTCATCTAGCACCTGCAGGTACTCGCGGTCTACGTAGTTTTTTTCGGCGAAATGCTTGAGCAGGGAGTTGCGTTGCTTTAAAACGTGGTTGTATTGAATGAGCAAGGTTAGGTAAGAATGGTCCAATTGAGCCATCAAACTATCAAAAAACTTGCGGCGGTCCTCGCTGCCTTCCCGGATTAAATCAGTGTCATGCGGCGAAATTAAAACCACCGGAAACTTGCCTACATGCTCGCTCACGCGCTCGTATGACACTTTGTTAACGGTAATTATTTTCTTCTGCCCTGCCTTTACGTAGCACTGCACGGTGGTCACTTTTTCATCGGTCTTAAACCGGCCACGCGTAATAAAATACTCTTCGTCTTGCTTTATATTTTGCAAGTCAGATGCCGTAAAAGCGCTTTTGGTAAGCGATAGGTAATAAATAGCATCTAGCAGGTTGGTTTTGCCGCTCCCATTGTCGCCAATAAAGCAGTTGATGTGCGCAGAAAAAGGCAGCGTGGCTTCTTCGTAATTCTTAAAATGCAGAACATGCAGGTTTTCTAGAACCATTAGCGCGGGCGTAAGGGTTGCTTCTGTAAGCCAAAAGGCGCATTACAGGGCCTAAGGGCCGCGGAAAGGAGAAATTTATACATGCCCTAACTTGTTACGGGATTTTTACTTAATTTCGCACGTTGTAACATCTATGAACAAATCCTACATCGCCTTTACGGCGATGGTAACGTTCATAGTAGTTTATCTAGACTATAACCTTTACGAATTTACAAACATACGTATGGCGGAGACGAAAGCAGCGAAAAACACAAAGGTAAAAGCTAGCCCTTCATTTTCAAAAGAGACCTATATGCGCTGGTATGAGATGATGGTTCTCATGCGCAAGTTTGAAGAAAAAGCCGGCCAATTGTACGGACAGCAGAAAATTAAAGGTTTCTGCCACCTTTACATCGGCCAAGAGGCCTGTGCCGCCGGGGCCATTACCGCCCTCACTAAAGATGATAAATGGATCACCGCGTACCGCGACCACGCCCATCCGTTGGGTTTAGGTACCTCGCCCAATATAATCATGGCCGAGATGTTTGCTAAAGCTACCGGCTGCTCCAAAGGCAAAGGCGGCTCTATGCACATCTTTGACAAAGAAGTAAACTTTGCGGGCGGCCACGGCATTGTGGGTGCTCAAATACCTATGGGCGCCGGTTTAGCCTTCGCGGAGAAATACAACAAAACCAAAAACCTGAGCATTACTTATATGGGCGATGGTGCCGTGCGCCAAGGTGCTTTGCACGAAGCCTTTAACATGGCCATGCTCTGGAAATTACCCGCTATTTTTGTGGTAGAAAACAACGGATACGCCATGGGAACCTCCGTAGAACGCACCTCTAACGTAACCGAATTGTACAAATTGGGCCTAAGTTATGACATGCCTTCTGAAGCAGTAAATGCCATGCGCTGCGAAGACGTGCACGAAGCCGTTGCTCGCGCCGCAGAACGTGCCCGCGCCGGCGAAGGACCTACGTTTTTGGAGTTTAGAACATACCGCTTCAAAGGCCACTCCATGTCTGACCCCGCCAAGTACCGCACCAAAGAAGAACTGGAGAATTACCGCAACCAAGATCCAATTGAGAGCGTGCGCTTCACTATTTTGGAGAATAAATTTGCTACTGAGCAGGAACTGGAAGAGATTGATGCTAAAATAAAAGCCCAAGTGCAGGAGTCTGTTGAGTTTGCCGAGAAATCGCCGTACCCAGAGCCGGAAGAACTGTACACCGATATTTACGCAGAGAAAGACTATCCGTACGTGATGGTATAATTCAAAGATTTGCCCGGGAACGCCATCGCCTTTGGCGAGGTTTACCCGACAGACCTTTTGCAGCAGTATTTTAAAAATTATTTTATAGTTACCGATGTCAATTAACACAAAAAAGCACGAGAGCGATTTAGAGCTAATGGAAAATCCGGACGCCCTGGCAGATCGCCTGGTAGGTGGTTCAGAGGAATTCGTGGTAAAGCACAAGAACCTGCTAATTGGCTTGTTCGTGGCCATAGCGGCAGCCGTGGTAGGCGGATTTTTGTACTACCAGAACCAGCAGGCCAAAAACCAAGAAGCCTTAGGCGCCATGTTCCAGGCAGAATATTACCTAGAGGCAGATTCGCTGAACAAAGCCTTGAACGGCGACGGACAGTACGCCGGTTTTAAATCCATCGCGGAAGAATACGGAAGTACCAAAGCGGGTAACCTAGCAAATTTTTACGCAGGCGTAGCCTTTTTAAAGCAAGGTAAATTCCAAGACGCGCTCACGCATCTGGAAGATTTTTCTTCTGATGACCTCTTGCTCCAAGCCCGTGCTTACAGCCTGCAAGGCGATGCTCAATTGGAGCTAGGCAAAGCCGATGAAGCCGCCAAAATGTATTTGAAAGCCGCTAGTCACAAAGCCAACGAGTTTTTCTCGCCGCAGTATTTGATGAAAGCCGGCGTTGCCTACGAGGCCGCTAACCAGTTCTCAGAAGCCGCTGACACCTACGGTCGTATTATAGAAGAATACCCGGTTAGCCCAGAGGTGAACGACGCCAAGAAATACCAAGCGCGCGCCGAAGGTTTAGCCCAGAAAAAATAAATTCCTTCGGCCCCGGGCCGATGAAATAGTTTTCTAAAAAAGCGAAGCAATTCCCTAAATCTACTTTAGGCGGTTGCTTCGCTTTTTTTATGCAATTTTGCGTAGCGGCTGTTTTAGGCCTGTTTTTTAAAAAACAGGCCTAAAACAGCCGCTAGAAATCCAAGCTTTACCTTTAATTTCTGTACCACATGGCCAGCGCACTCAAAAACCTAAACGATTACAATTCTGATAACCTGCCAGATATCTCGGGCAAGAAATTTGGCCTGGTGGTGGCAGAATGGAACAAAGAGATAACGGATGCCCTGTGCCAAGGCGCGTATGATACTCTTTTGCAGCACGGGGCCAAGGCCCAGAATATTTACCGCAACACCGTGCCCGGCTCTTTTGAGCTGACTTTAGGCGCCCAACTTATGGCCCAAAGCCACGAGGTTGACGCCGTCATCGCGCTAGGCGTAGTCATTCAAGGCGAAACCAAACACGATGATTACATCTGCCACGCCGTAGCCCAAGGCTTGACGCAAGTGGGTTTAAAATATAACAAACCCGTTATTTTCGGGCTGGTCACCACCAACAATGAGCAGCAAGCCTGGGACCGCGCTGGCGGCAAACACGGCAACAAAGGCGTAGAAGCCGCCGCCACCGCCATCCAAATGCTAAAATGGATGAATTAAAGAGGATTTATTGAGCTGTTCACGTTCATTTTTATATTTGAATAGGCCCTAGCTTAAGCTAGGGCCTATTCAAATATATGCTGTTTTAGGCCTGTTTTTAGAAAAACAGGCCTAAAACGTAAACCCCACGGCAAACCACGGCGCGGAGGAAAGCTGGTAACCACGGCTAAAAAATCAGTTGGTGGGTACTATTTAGACAGACTTCTAAATTTTTCAAAGCTAATCGCAGCCCGCCCATAGAACGGCCGGAACAGGTAGAATAGCAAAATTCAGGTATCATTTTGAGGCTCTGCATAGTATTAAGAAATAATAACCGTATTTTTGCGCCAAATTTCTTTGAAAGCAAGTGCCAAAAAGCATACGTGATTAGAATAACAGAACCCGCGGGCGAAGAAATTTTCTGGGTTCCTTCTCCGGAAAGCAACGCAGCCGCGCCATTTTATACAAACTAACCAAACAAACCCGTTCCTAGCAGTACAGCCATGAGTGAAGAAAAACAACGGTATTCCCAAGAGGAGTTGAACGAATTTCAGGAAATTATCCTTGAGAAACTGACCAATGCCCGCAAAGAAGTTACTTTTATTAAAGATACCCTAAGCCGGCGCAATGATGCCGGCACTGACAATACCGCATCTACCGCCAAAGTGTTGGAAGACGGCGCAGACACCCAAGAAAAAGAAAGTCTAAACCAGTTGGCGTCTCGGCAATTAAAGTTTATCCAGCAGTTAGAGAATGCCCTTATCCGGATTAAAAACGGCAGTTACGGGGTGTGCATCAAAACGGCAAAACTTATCCCGAAGGAACGCCTGAAAGCCGTGCCGCACACGCAGCACACCATTGAGGCCAAGATGAACCGCAGAGATTAATATTTTTAAAGAAGAAACTTGAATCTGTTACTGAACCACCTTCAGGCCCTTATCTTTTGCGCCACGTCGCCGGTGTCTATTGAGGAATTGCAGAAATGCCTTTCTGAAGCCCTGGTCACCGAGGTAGGAGTAAGCGATGTATTGGAGGGAATTGAGCAATTAAATGCTCAATTCTCTACCGATAGCTTTGCGTTTCAGATTTACGCCATCGGGGGCGGTTACCAGTTTTTAACCAAGCCCGCCTACCAAGATTCCGTGAGCATTCTGCTCAAGCATAAATCCAAGAAGAAGCTATCTGCTTCTGCCTTGGAAACTTTAGCCATTATTGCCTACAAACAACCCATTACCCGCACCCAAATTGAGCAGATTAGAGGCGTTAGCTGTGACTACGCCATCCAACGTTTGCTAGACAAAGGCCTGCTGGAAATCAAAGGCAAAGCCAACACCATCGGCCGGCCGGTTTTATTTGGAACCAGCCAAAAGTTTATGGAGTACTTTGGCCTGAACCACCTAAAAGACCTTCCGCAGCTCAGAGATTTGGCCCCGGAAGAAAACACCATCGGGGAACCCGCCGCGCTTTAATATTTGATCACCACACCTCATATACAGTAGCGATACTGCAACTTATTATCTCAGAAGAACATGGCTAGAGAAGAAGATACGCCCCAAGAAGGCACAGACCGCCCGCGCAACAATGGCGGCGACAAAAAAGTTTTTGGCCGAGGCACCCGCTTTGACCGCCCAGAAAACGGCGACCGCGAAGGTGGTTCTAGAGGCCGCGATAGAAAGATGGATGATGACCAAGACGGCGACGTGAGCAGCCGCCGCGAAGACCGCGAACGTGCTCCGCGCCGCGAGAATGACCGCAAACCCGGCGATTTCCGGCCCGCGCGCGGTTTTGAACGCCCTGACAGAGGCAACTCTGACCGCCCCGAAAGAGATGGTGGCTTTAACCGGTCAGAAGGCCGCGATAGCCGAGGAAGCAGTTCGTACGGCCGCCGCGACGACAACCGCGACAACAACCGTTCTTCTTTTAAAGGCAATGACCGTTCTGGCGCTAGCCGGCCGGGTCGTGCCGAAGGCGAAGGAAGACCACGCAAAGTAACCGGTACACCGCGTCGGGCCGATGGTAACATTCCTGGTCAGCGCCGTGACAGCGGTTTTTCTGGCGATAATGACCGCGGCAACAGCTTCCGTCCGTCAGGCTTTGGAGCTGGCCGTGGCGATAGCCGTCCGGACCGCGGAGGAGACAGAGAAGGTGGTTTCCGGAAACCCGGAGGCGACCGCCCAGGTGGCCGTTTCTCACCGCGAGGCAGAGACGAAAACCGCTCTGAGGACCGCCCGTCAAGGTTTGACAGCAGACCCAGAGAAGACAGACCCAGAGAAGACCGTCCGAGAGAAGATAGACCGAGAGAAGATAGACCGAGAGAGGACAGATTCAGAGAAGAAAGACCAAGAGAAGACCGTCCGCGCGAGGAGCGCAGAAATGACTCTTTTTCTGGAAATCAGGATGAAAACAGCCGTCCGGTAAAACCATACAACCGCGAGGGCCACGGCGCCACCGAGCGCCCGGGTTCTTATGAGCGCGGCAACCGTCCGGCCCCAGGCCGCAGCAATGACCGACCAGATTGGAAAGACCGCTCTGACCGGAATGACCGGAATGATCGTCCCGCGTACGGCGGTGACAGGAATGACCGCAACAGTCGTCCAGAACGCAATGACCGCTCTAGCCGCCCAGACCGTTTTGACCGCGATGCCAAGGGCCGTGGCCGGAATGAAGAAAGAGGCGGCCGCTCTTCTGATGAGGTGCAAGATGCGCCCGCGTACAACTTAAGGCATTACGAAGAGCGCAAAAAAAGCAAAAATCCAGAAGCCAGTACCGAAGATTTTAGGCTGAACCGTTACATTGCCAACGCCGGCATTTGCTCGCGCCGCGAAGCTGACGAGCTCATCGCCTCTGGCGAAATAAAAGTAAATGGCGAAGTGGTTTCAGAAATGGGTTACCGCGTTGGCCCCAATGATACCGTTACCTACGGCCGCAAAACGCTGAACCGTGAGAAAACGGTGTACGTGCTGCTAAACAAACCCAAAGATTTTATCACGACCACCGAAGATCCAGAAGGCCGCAAAACCGTGATGGATTTGATAAAAAATGCTTCCAAAGAGCGCCTGTTCCCGGTTGGCCGTTTAGACCGCAACACCACTGGTTTGCTGTTGTTTACCAACGATGGCGAATTGGCCCAGAAACTGACGCACCCGTCTAACTCTATCTCCAAGATTTACCAGGTAGAACTAGACAAGCCCATTACCGAAGACCATTTTAAGAAAGTACAGGCTGGGGTTGAGCTAGAAGACGGCAAAGCCGAGGTAGATGACGTGGCTATGATTGGCGATAGCAAGAAATTTTTGGGTCTGGAAATCCACATTGGCCGGAACCGGATTGTACGCCGTATTTTTGAGGGCTTGGGCTACGATGTAGTGACCCTAGACCGCGTGCAGTACGCGGGCCTAACCAAGAAAGATTTACCGCGCGGCAACTGGCGTTTCTTGTCAGAAAAAGAAGTAGTGCGCTTGAAATACTTTATGTAATCTGCCGTTCTGACCATGCTGCACCTGGCTGTTGATAAAGGAAATTCTAGCGTAAAAGCCGGACTATTTCAAGACGGGCACCTGGTGCAGCATTTTTCCTTTCCGCATGTATCGGCCTTGGCCGAAGAATTGGGGGGAGTGAAGATTGAGAACGCTATTTCAGCATCGGTGAGCGCGGAAGAAGTGAGGCCGTTGATTCCCATAAAAGGGCAATGGCTGCAACTAACTGGTCAAACGTCGGTGCCCATTGCCAACCAGTATGGCACGCCGGGTACGCTGGGCGTAGACAGATTGGCGGCAGCAGTAGGCGCCGCGCATTTTTTTCCGGAGCGCAATTGTTTGGTAATTGATGCGGGTACCTGCATTACCTATGACTTGGTTACGGCTGAGGGCGGGTTTGAAGGCGGAAATATTTCTCCGGGCCTACACATGCGCTATCAGGCGCTACATACGTTTACCGGTAAGTTGCCGGCATTATCTGGCTTAGAGCTTCCGGTGCGGCCGGGTAAAAATACGCAAGACGCTATTACCGGCGGAGTCCTTTACGGAGCTCTAGCCGAAGTAGAAAGTATAATAAAGCACTACCAAAGCCAGTATAAACTTTTGACGGTAATTCTGTGCGGCGGAGACGCTCCGTTTTTTGAAAGTACAGTAAAAGCACGCATCTTTGTCATTCCCGAATTGGTTTTAATCGGGCTTAACCGAATTTTAGAGTATAATGTATAAGCCTTTCCGCGCACTGTTTCTATTTTCCAGTCTCCTACTTGGTACGCAAATTCAGGCGCAGCAATTAACCAATTCACCGTATTCCCGCTTTGGGCTAGGCGATGTAAGTCACGGCACCGGGTCCATCCGCAACGCGGGCATGGGCCAAGTTGGCGTAGCCGCCTTTAACGTAAGCGGCGCTTTGTACAACGATATTAACCCGGCCCTTACCTTCTACAACCCATCGGTTACGTTTGAGGCAGCGGTAAATTCTGAGCTCAAAAAACTTTCTGACGGTTCAAACTCGCAACTAGACGGCACCGCCAATCTGGGCTATCTGGCCATTTCCATCCCGATTTCTAAACGATGGGTGGCGTCCGTGGGTCTTCGGCCGTACAGCCGCGTAAACTACACCACGTTTTTGTCTAACCAGGTAGCTGGTGGCGGCGCAGTGACCACATTTACGGAGTACAAAGGCGAAGGCGGTATCAACGAAGTTTTCTTTTCGCACGGCGTCCGGATAGCCAGCGGCTTTACCGTGGGCGCTACGGGTTCTTACCTGTTTGGGAATATTAGCAGCAGCGGCTCTACGGTTTTAGTAGACGCCAATGATCCGGGCTATGCCTTGCAAAAAACCTTAATTAATAGCACCACCAAATACTCTGGCTTTCTAATTAAAGGCGCCACGCATTACCGCAAAAAATTAGCTAGCAAACTGTACTTGGGCTTAGGCGCGACGTATGATGTGCAGTCCGCAATAAGTGCAGACCGCCAAGTAAGCCAAGAGCGCCGGTACTTAGACGAGTCCTTAATTTCTAGAACCGTTACAGACAGCACCGAGGGTTACAGCACCATTCCGCAGACCATGCAATTTGGCTTGGGGCTAGACAATGCGCGTAATTTCTCAGTAGGCGCAGACTATTCTAGAATTAAATCGTCAGAATTCAGGGGTTACAGCAGAGACAAGAATGCTGGCGCGCAAGAATTAGGCGATGGCTACCGCATTGGGTTAGGCGGTGAGTTTACGCCAGACCCAGGTTCTGTAACCAGTTACTTTGATCGGGTTATTTACCGCGTGGGCGGCTACCACAGCAGCGCTGATGTGGCTACTTCTACGGGCATGCACACCTTAACCAACACCGCCGTGACCTGGGGTTTCTCGTTTCCGGTAGGCCGGGGCGCGCGGCCGCCAGATTATACCCAAGGGTTGCTGAGCACCAGTTTTGCGTTGGGCGTGCAAGAGGCCAAGGAAACTGGTCTGAAAGAAAAGTTTTTCCGGTTTAGTTTGGGCGTTACCTTTAACAACCGCTGGTTTATTAAGCGTAGGTTTGATTGATACGCAGCTACCCAAAGACCAAATAAATATCAGATACCGGGGGCCAGAGATTGATTCTCTCGCCTCCGGTATCTGATGTTTAAAAGATTACATAAACGCTTAGTTAGCCGCCTGTTTTAGGCCTGTTTTTCTAAAAAGAGGCCTAAAACAGGCACGCTTCCTTTCATCAACCATTTTACTGTATGCGGGTTCCGGTGCTGTTTTTCTTTTTGGCTGTGTGCGGCTTGGCTGCCGGAGGTTGCCAGCCCGCCGAGGAAACCGTAGAACCCGTTACCTACAAAGGCCCCGCCTCAGAAACGCATGATGTAGTCACTATTTACAGCGACTCTGCCCAAACCCAACTGAAGATGAGCGCCCCGCTGCAAAAAGACATGCAGAACGGAGACGTGCTTTACCCCAAAGGCATGCACATAGTTTTTTACGAAGATGGCAAGCCCACCACCATGGTTACGGCCAAATACGGCAAGTATGAAAAAGCCAAAGACCAGTATTTTGTTCGGAACGATGTAGTAGTTAAAAATACCGTTAAAAACGAGCAGCTAAACACCGAAGAACTGTACTGGGACCGCCAGAAACGGCAAATTTTCACGGATAAGTTTGTCCGGATTACCAGCGCCGATGAGGTAGCCACCGGCCACGGGCTCACCTCCAACGAAGACTTTTCTAACTACACCATCAAAAATTTTACGGGCAGTTTTAAAATAAAAGAATGAGCCTGAAAAGAACCATTTATATTGCTCTGTTTGCGGTCTGCATGGTCATTGGCGTGCATAGAGTTACGGTAGATGGCTTGTTGGCCAGTTACTGGATTTTTATGGTGGGCGTCATTTTCTTGATGCTTTTCCGGATGAACAAAGACAAACCCAAATCTTAGCCCTAGGCAAATGGAGATAAACTCTTTGTACCTGTTAGCGGCCGTTGGGGCCTTACTCCTGGTGGTTTACGGAATGGCGGAAGTTGCTTTGCGGCAAGCCGATCGGGTGATGCTGAACCTGCAAGCCCAGGAATCTGGCCCTGGTTTGACCGGCTTTTTGCTTCGGCAAGAAGGGCAGTTTTCGCTTACGCTGCAGCTGGGCGTTGGCCTGGGTATTTTGCTGCTGGGCGCCGGTTTGTACGGTTTGCTGGCGTATTTTCTGCAAGCGCAGTGGTATTTGGTAGATTCTCTTACCATCGGCTTGGCCGGGTTTGTTACATTTTTGCTTCTTTGGCTGGTGCTTTTGCTAGTGGGTTTGGTGGTTGCGCTGCTATCGCCGCTAGGCGTGCTTCAGTTTATGGCTGCCCCGTCGGCTTTTTTGCTGATGGTTCTGTACCCAATTACGTACCTGCTGGGTGCCGTTTTAGGCCTGATTTCTGAAAAAGAGGCCGAAAACGAACCGGATCTCATGCCCAATTCTTTAGCGCTGCAGCCGTTTGCGGTAAAAATGCAAACCCACGACGAGGCCATTCTGGGCCTGCTTCCTTCTAACGAGCTAGACAGCAAGATTTTTAACAATGCCCTGCTTTTTAAAACCGTGCGCGTGCGCGAATGCATGGTGCCCCGCACCGAAATTGACGCCATCGACCTAAAGGATGGGGTTGAAATGCTGCGCCAAAAGCTGGTGGACAGCGGGCACTCTAAAATTCTCATTTACCAAGATTCTATAGATCACATTTTAGGGTATTGCCACCAGTTTTCGTTGTTTAACAACCCAGCAACGCTAGAAGAAATTCTGACGCCCATGGAGGCCGTGCCCGAAAATATGCTGGCCCGCGAGCTTTTTGTGAAATTTATTACCGAGCACCGCAGCATTGTTTTGGTTTTAGATGAGTTTGGCGGCACCTCTGGCATTGTAACCTTAGAGGACGTGATGGAAGAAATTATTGGCGAGATTAACGATGAGTACGATGAAGAAGACTTGCTGGAGCAAACCCTATCTGAGCCCGGCGCTTACTTGTTCAGTGCTCGCCAGGAAATTGACTACCTAAACGAAAAGTACGAACTAGATTTGCCCCAAGGCGACTATGAAACGCTGGGCGGTTTTATCTTGTCTGTGCTGGAAGAAATACCGTCTGCCGGCGACATTATTGCGGTGCCGCCTTTTGAAATTAGAATTCTGTCTATGGATGAGCACCGCATTAACACCGTGCATTTTGCGTGCCGCCGGACAATTTTAGAAGAATAAGCTGCCTAATAAGGCGTTATATTTTGATTTTATCACTTATTCAGATTATTTTGCATATCGCTTAAAATAGGGCAATTTACTTACATGGCATTAATTAACAAGATTAGGGAAAGATCTGGCTTCGCAGTTGGCGCAATTGCCATCGGCTTGCTTATTTTCATTGTGCTAGGAGACTTACTGGGGCCAAATTCCCGGCTCTTCGGCAATAATACAGTAGTTGGAGAAATTGCCGGGCATGAAGTGTCTGTGCAAGAGTTTGACCAGCTTTTTGAGCAAACTAAAAACAACTACGTGAACCAATACGGCCGCCAGCCTTCTGAAGCTGAGATGGCCTCTTTGCGCGACCAAGCCTGGAACCAACTGGTGTTCAAGTATTCTTTTGAAGACGAGTTTGAGAACGTAGGCGTGGGCGTGTCTGACGACGAGAAGTTTGACATGTGGCAGGGCCGCAACATCCATCCGTCGCTGCGCCAGATGTTCACCAACCCGCAAACCGGCGAGTATGACTACATGCGCGTGAAGGAAACCATGGGCAGTATGGCCAGCATGCCAGAAGATCAGCGCGCTTCCATTCGGCAATACGAGGCAGATTTGGCCAATGACCGGCTGCGGAACAAGTACTTTAACTTGTTTTCACTGTCTAATTACGTTACCACAGAAGAAGCCAAACGCTACAACTTAGAGCAAAATACCAAGGCCAACGTAAAGTACCTAATGGTGCCTTATTTCAGCATCGCAGATTCTAGCATTACGGTAACTGACAGCCAACTGAGCGACTACCTGAACAATAACAAGAAGAAATTTGAGGTAGAAGCCGGCCGTTCCCTTACCTACGTAACCGTGCCCGTGTCTGCTTCTAAAGATGATAGCGCTACTTACGGTTCAGAAACGGCCGAACTGACGGCCCGTTTTACCGCGTCTGACAACGATTCTATGTTTGTAAAAGCAGAATCTGACACGCCTTACAACGGGCAATATGTGCCTGTGAGTGAGCTGCCCGAAGATTTGAAAAAAGATAATTTGGAGCCAGGTAAAGTGTATGGTCCGTTTACCAGCAACGGTTCTTTTACGCTTTATAAAATCATAGACACCAAAGATGGCGGAGCAGCCTCGGCCCGGGCTAGTCATATCTTAATTAAACCAGATAACGCCACGCCAGAAGCCAAAGCGGCGGCTAAAACCAAAGCTCAAGGCATTCTAAACCAAATTAAAGGCGGTGCCGATTTTGCAGCGCTAGCAGGCCAACACGGAACCGACGGAACAGCATCAGTAGGTGGCGACTTAGGTTGGTTTACTGAAGGACGGATGGTGCCAGCGTTTGAGAAAGCGGTTTTCGGGGCAAGTGGCACCGGTTTGCTGCCCAACTTGGTAGAGACAGATTATGGCTACCACATCGTAAAAATAACTGCTCCTAAAACTTCTAAAACCTACCAA
>JBBSSO010000013.1:0-13168 GCA_038241905.1 Cytophagales bacterium
GAAATTGCGCCCAGCATTGGCTTAGCTTACGCCGTTTGCGACATTGTTTCTTCTGGTTCTACACTCATCAGCAACGGTTTACGTGAAGTAGAAACCGTTTTTAAATCTGAAGCAGTGCTTATTGCCAATCAGAATCTAGGCGATGAAAAAAACCGGGTACTCCAACAGCTTTTATTCAGGATGGAAGCGGTGCAAACGGCTCAAAAATCGAAATACGTGGTATTGAACGCGCCGAATTCGGCCATTCCGCAGATTAAATCCTTGCTACCAGGCATTAAATCGCCCACCATTATTCCGCTAGCCACTGAAGGCTGGAGTTCCCTACATTCCGTGGTGAACGAAGACGATTTTTGGGACATTATCCAGAAATTAAAAGCGGCAGGGGCCGAGGGAATTTTAGTAGTGCCCATTGAGAAAATGATTGGCTAACCATGAAAACCTACCTTTACCCCAGCCGTGCTGAATCGCAGGCATTGGTCCAGCGGCCTGTACAAAAGCTAGAGCAATTGCGCTCTGGTGTGCAGAAAACCTTCGACTTGGTAAAAGCCCAGGGAGATGCCGCGCTGGTACAACTTGCCGCTACTTATGAGAAAGCTGCGCTGAAGGATGTGTGGGTGAGCGAAGCGGAAATTTTATTTGCTGTGGGTCAAGTATCAGATGACTTAAAAGAGGCAATCACGCTAGCTTACAACAACATACAAAAGTTTCACGAGGCGCAGAAAGAACCGATTCAATTAATTGAAACTGTAGCGGGCGTTACGTGTTGGCGAAAATCAGTAGCCATCCAGAAAGTGGGACTTTACATTCCGGGCGGCTCCGCGCCTTTGTTTTCTACGTTGCTGATGTTGGGAATTCCGGCCCAGATTGCTGGTTGTCAGGAAATCATTTTAGCCACGCCGCCTTCGGCTGATGGATCTGTGCATCCAACCATTTTGTATACGGCCCATTTGCTGGGCATCAAAAGAATTCTAAAAGCGGGCGGGGCACAAGCTATCGCTGCGTTAGCTTTCGGGACGGAAACGGTGCCCGCGGTAGATAAGATTTTTGGCCCCGGACACCAATACGTAACGGCTGCCAAGCAAATGGTAACCCAACTGGGCGTGGCCATTGACATGCCGGCCGGTCCGTCTGAAGTACTCGTGCTAGCCGATGATTCTGCCAACCCAGACTTTATTGCCGCTGATTTACTTTCCCAAGCCGAACACGGTCCAGATTCTCAAGTGGTTTTTGTTACGAATTCAGAAGATTTAGTCGGTCAGGTGCAAGCGGCTTTAGAGACTCAAATAACTCAATTACCCCGGCAAGCCGTAGCGGCGCAGGCCTTGAACAACAGCTTCGCCGTTGTTTTGTGCAGCCTAAACGAGGCTATGGATTTTTCTAACCTTTATGCGCCGGAACACTTGATTCTTTCCGTAGACGCACCGCAGGCTTTGGCTGAAAATGTAACCCAAGCAGGTTCTGTTTTTATGGGTCATTTTAGTCCAGAATCGGTGGGTGATTATGCTTCTGGAACCAACCACACGCTGCCTACCAACGGCTACGCCCGCAATTACAGCGGAGTTTCTTTAGACAGTTTCGTGAAGAAAATTACTTTTCAGCAACTCACAAAAGAAGGTCTGGAACGCATCGGCCCCGCCGTTGAAATTATGGCTGAAGCCGAGGGTCTGCACGCTCATAAAAATGCCGTTACGGTACGTTTAAAAAGCATTCAATCGGTTTAGGGATTTCAAAAGTGGGGGTATTAAATCCGCTTACCATCGGTCAAAAGATTTCAAGTTTAGCCGCAAAATCTTTTATATACGAATGTCTAACTTGTTTTAAATACTTGACATTCTAGGAGTTGGTTAAACAGATGTAATGAAACACCACCTGCTTAATTAAATTAGCATCGTAATTCATGTTTTCTATAGAGAGATTAATTCAGCCACACCTTCTTTCCCTAAAACCTTATTCCTCGGCTCGCGATGAGTTTGAAGGGGAAGCCAGTGTTTACCTAGACGCCAACGAAAATAACTTGGGCAGCTTGGCCGCCGGAAAAGGATATAACCGATATCCTGACCCTCACCAAACAGCGCTTAAAGAAAAATTGGCGCTATTAAAAGGACTAACGCCAGAGCAAATTTTCATCGGGAATGGCTCTGACGAGGCGATTGACTTGCTGGTGCGCTTGGTCTGTAAACCCGGTAAAGACGAGATTTTGCTGCTGCCGCCCACGTACGGCATGTATGAAGTTAGCGCCAATATCCACAACGTAGGCATTCAGCGGGTGGCGCTGGACGAGCGTTTTCAGCCTGTTTTTGAAAAAATAGGCCTAAAACAGACGGAGCAGACTAAAATACTTTTCCTTTGCTCGCCTAATAATCCCACCGGCAATCTCATCGATCCCCAAACGGTAGAAAAACTGATTCAGGATTTCGCCGGGATAGTGGTGGTAGATGAAGCGTATATTGATTTCACGGATACACCTAGCTGGAGTACTCGTTTAGCGGAATTTACCAATCTGGTTGTGCTGCAAACCTTGTCGAAAGCTTGGGGAATGGCTGGTTTAAGGTTGGGAATGGCTTTTGCTTCGCCTGAAATTATTGGGTTTCTGAATAAAATTAAGCCTCCATATAACATTAATGCGGCTACCCAAGAGCTGGTATTAAATGCTTTAGATAAGACGGCGCAACTGAAATATATGCTGCAAGTTATCCAACAGGAGCGGATTCGTTTGGTAGAGCAATTTCAGGAACTTCCGCTTATCCAAAAGGTATATCCGTCAGATGCTAATTTTGTGCTGGTACAGGTGCCAGACGCTAATGATTTATACCAATTTTTGCTGGAAAAAGGCGTGGTAGTTCGTAACCGGACCAACCAAACCGGCTGCGAAGGCTGCCTTCGGATTACCATCGGAACGCCCATAGAGAACAACCACTTGTTAAAATCATTGAAAGAATACGCAAGCAAATAATCGGCTGAAGCTGTTTTCGGCCTGTTTTTCTAAAAACAGGCCGAAAACGCCTAAGCTTTTAGGAGTTTTTATTAATTGATGTCGCGCTTTCTGTTGCTTTAAGAAAATCTCTAGAAGGCATCGCTTGCGGAAAGATTAAAAATAAAAAGCCCATCTTGCTACCTGAAACAACGACTTGCCCTAACAATACCCATGAAAAAAGTATTATTTATTGACCGTGACGGGACTATTTTACAAGAGCCTCCTTCTGACTTTCAGGTAGATACGTTTGAGAAATTTTCCTTTTACCCTAAGGTAATCCGTAACCTGCACAAGCTTTACACTGAACTGGATTACGAGTTTGTTTTAGTGACCAACCAAGACGGTTTGGGCACCAATTCTTACCCAGAAAACACCTTTTGGCCTTACCAAAACAAGATGATGGAAGTGCTGGAGGGCGAGGGAATTCATTTTAAAGAAATATTTATTGACGGTAGTTTTGAGCACCAGAACAGCCCGAACCGCAAACCGCGCTTGGGGATGTTGGGCCAATACCTAACTGAGGAATATGACCTAGCCAATTCGTACGTTATCGGAGACCGGCTTACAGATGTTGAATTAGCCAAGAATTTGGGCGCTAAAAGCATCTTGCTTCGCGCTGAAGGCCATGACGAAGCCACTTTTACTACCTCAGACTGGGACGATATTTACCAATACTTGCGCTTGCCTGCGCGCACCGCTACCATCCAACGAAACACCAACGAAACCAAGATTAGCGTAGCCATAAATCTGGACGGCGATGGTATGTCAGACATGAAAACCGGCCTCGCTTTCTTTGACCACATGCTAGACCAACTGGCTCGGCACAGCGGAGTAGACATGCGCATTCACGTGGAGGGCGATTTGCATATTGACGAGCACCATACCATTGAAGACACGGCGCTGGCGCTAGGAGACGCTTTTTGCCAAGCACTCAGCGATAAACGAGGCATTAGCCGGTACGGTTTCTTGTTGCCCATGGATGACGCTTTGGTGCACGCCGCATTAGATTTTTCCGGCAGGCCTTGGCTCGTTTGGGATGCTTCTTTTAAGCGAGAGAAAATAGGGGATATGCCCACTGAAATGTTTATGCACTTCTTTAAATCGTTTTCAGACGCTTCCAAAGCAAACCTAAATATTCGGGCGGAGGGCGAGAACGAACATCATAAAATTGAAGCTATCTTTAAGGCGGTAGCTAAAGCCATAAAAATTGCGTTAGTGCGCGATGTAAACAAGATGGAAATCCCGAGTACCAAAGGCGTTTTGTAATGAATACAGTCATTGTAGATTACAAAGCGGGTAACGTGCAGAGCGTTTTATTTGCGCTAGAACGGTTGGGCGTGCAAGCCACCGTTACAGCAAATGCCGAGGAAATTCAATCGGCGGACAAAGTGATTTTTCCGGGCGTGGGAGAGGCTTCTTCGGCGATGCGTGAGCTGAGAGCCAAAAACTTGGACCAACTGCTGCCTTCTCTGACTCAACCTTTTCTGGGCATTTGTTTGGGCATGCAGTTGCTTTGTCAGCACTCAGAAGAAGGCAATACAGACATGCTCGGCATTATTCCGGTGCAGGTAAAAAAGTTTACCTCTGGCGCTAAAATTCCGCACATGGGCTGGAACAACTTGCTGCACCAGAAAGGCAGCTTATTTGCTGATATTAAGCTCGATGAATACGCCTACTTCGTGCACAGCTTTTACGTGCCGGTTACAGAATTTACAGTGGCACAATGTAATTACCCTGCGCCCTTTAGTGCCGCTTTACAGTACAAAAACTTTTATGCTGTGCAATTTCACGCCGAAAAAAGCGGACCAGCAGGAGCGCAAATTCTACAGAATTTTTTAAACGTATAGCCATGGAAATTATCCCAGCCATAGACCTGATTGATGGACAATGCGTTCGTCTAACCGAAGGCGATTTCTCGCAACAAACTACGTATCACGCAGATCCGGTAGAGGTAGCCAAGCGTTTTGAAGCCCACGGAATTCGTCGTTTGCACTTAGTAGATCTAGATGGTGCGCGGGCTAAAGAGCCTGTTAACCTGCCAATACTTGCCAAGATTGCCCGCGAAACCAACCTGCACATTGACTACGGCGGCGGTCTGCAAAGCATAAAGTCCATTCAGATGGCCTTTGACGCCGGTGCCCAACAAGTTACCGCTGGTAGCATTGCGGTGCGCGAACCAAAAACAGTGCAGAAATGGCTGCAGGAATTTGGACCAGATAAAATTATTGTCGGGGCTGATTTTAGAGATAACTTCATCTCAATCAACGCTTGGACGGAGCAGAGCGATTTAGGTTTGGAGGAGTTTTTGACCTCCTTTTCAGGAAATGGCGCCAAAACGTTTATTTGCACAGATGTTAGCAAAGACGGCAAACTGCAAGGATCATCTCTAGAGATTTACCGGAATCTGATAGAGAAATTCCCGGCGTTGCAAATTATTGCCAGCGGCGGCGTCACTACCATTGAGGAAGTTAGAGAACTTAGGTCGGCTGGTTTGCACGGCGCTATCATCGGCAAAGCCATATATGAAGGAACCATTTCTTTGGAAGATTTGGCTAAGGAAATTATTTAAGCGAAAGATTTATAAAGATTTAAGAAAAGTGCGAAGCAGGTTTTAAAAATCACTGTCTTCAATCTATCATTACGCTCATGTTAACCAAACGAATTATCCCTTGTCTTGACATTAAAAATGGCCGTACCGTTAAGGGTGTGCGGTTTGAAGACATAAAAGATGCCGGAGACCCGGTAGAACTTGCTGCCCTCTACGCCCGACAAGGAGCCGATGAATTGGTGTTTTTAGACATAACTGCTACCAACGAAAAACGCAAAACCCTGCGCGAACTGGTGCGCGAGGTTGCTCAGGCTATTGACATTCCATTTACTGTGGGCGGCGGTATCAGTTCCGTAGAAGATGTAGAGGTTTTGTTGCAAAACGGCGCAGATAAGGTGTCCATTAACTCTTCCGCGTTTCAATACCCTAGTTTAATTTCAGATTTGGCCCAGCGGTTTGGGAGCCAATGCGTAACCGTGGCTATTGACACGAAATTTACGGAAGAAGGATGGAAAGTTTTTAGCAAAGCAGGCACCGTAGACACCGGCCTTTTTGCGTTAGCTTGGGCGCAGGAAGTGGTAAGCCGGGGCGCTGGCGAAATCCTTTTAACCTCCATGAGCAACGACGGCACAAAAAATGGTTTCGCGCTGGATATTACCGGTGAAATATCTAGAAACGTACAAGTGCCCGTTATTGCCTCAGGCGGGGCGGGAAATGAGCAACATTTTTTAGATGTTTTTAACTCCGGTGCAGATGCTGCCCTTGCCGCCAGTATTTTCCACTTTCAGGAAGTTGCCATTCCGGATTTAAAGAAATATCTAGCGGAACAGGGCATTGACGTGCGGCTTTAAGTATAGACACAAGACACAAGATTTAAGACGCAAGACTATTTAACTACTAAGTTTGGTTTAACCCTATTGGATAGTGCGTTTTAGGGCTGTTTTTAGAAAAAGAGGCTGAAAACAGAAAATATTTAATTTTATTAACAGGCTTTGAAGTAACCACAAGTAAATCTTGTGTCTTTCGTCTTGAGTCTTACGTCCAAAAATATGATCATAGATTTCGCCAAAGGCGATGGTTTAGTGCCTGTCATCATCCAAAATGCCGTTTCCGGAAAAGTGCTGATGCTGGGCTACATGAACCAAGAAGCACTTACGCAGACCCAGCAAACCAGATTGGTAACGTTTTTCTCGCGCTCCAAAAACCGCCTATGGACCAAAGGAGAGACCTCTGGTAACACCTTAGAGGTAGTAAAAATAGAGGTAGATTGTGACCAAGATACGCTTCTGGTTCTGGTCAACCCCACCGGACCAGCCTGTCACCGCAACACTGAAACCTGCTTTGATAAAGAAGAAAAATCAGATTCTTACCATCAGCACAATTTCAAGAACTTTTCCCCAACAGAACAGGCACTTCAATTTATTGCCCAACTAGAGCAGACTATTAAAACCAGGCATCAAACCCCGGTAGAAGGTTCTTATACCAATTTTCTTTTCGACAAAGGCATTAACAAAATAGCCCAGAAAGTAGGAGAGGAGGCCGTAGAGGTAGTTATTGATGCCGTAGCCGGGCATACGGAAACCATGAAAGGAGAGGCCGCCGATTTGCTTTTCCATTTGTTGGTATTGCTTGAGGCTTCGGGCACTTCTCTGGCCGAAGTTGTGGAAGTATTGGAAAGCCGTCATCAGGCTAGGGAGTAATAAGTTTTTGAATCTATCTAACTTTAACTCTTATTTTCAAGAGGTTAACTTCCTAAAAATCTGACCATAGCTTGCAGAAAAAAATCTTATGGATGAGCTTAAAGTCCTGATTGGGCAACTGCAAGACCAAAATGCGTGGGAGAAAAAAATTACGTTGTCTCGAAATGAATTCCTTAAAGTAAAGGGCAGTACTGATGTTAATCTTTATTACCTTATAAAAGGAAGTCTTCGGATTTTCGTAGAAGACGGGCTGGAGGAGCAAACCATTCGGTTTGGGTACCAAGGTAATCTTATTGCGGCTTTAGACTCTTACCTAACCGGGAAACCATCAGATTTATATATTCAGGCCTTAAAAAAGACCGAATTAAAAGTCATTAGTAAATCCGCTTTCGAGAAAGTCATTTATGCATCTCTTGAAAGTACTCAGTTGTGGTTAAAGACTATTCACCAACTGGTTCACGGGCAAATGGAAAGAGAACGGGACCTTCTAACGGTTTCGCCAGTTGACCGGTATAACCGGGTATTAAAAAGAAGTCCGCAGTTATTTCAGGAAATCCCGCACAAATACATCGCCTCCTATTTACGAATGACACCGGAGACCTTGTCAAGGCTAAAAAAGTCTTGATTTGAATCAATGATTTTGTTTCTGATTTATCCAATCTTTGAGAAAAAATTCATGAAAGGAACATCAGCAGAACTATTAGCAGACCTAGAGAAGCGCACTAAAGAAAACATTGCCTTCGCAAAAAAGCTGGAAATTGTTTCTATAGAGGCATTGCTTTCTAAGGAAAATCCTAACAGTTGGAATGCTCTGGAATGTTTAGCGCATTTAAACCTGTACGGAGACTTCTATTTGCCGGAAATCAGCAAAAGAATTAGAGAAAGCGCTCACAAAGCTGACCCCCTTTTTAGAAGCGGTCTTTTAGGTAATTATTTTGCCAAAAGTTTGCTGCCCAAAGAAAAGCTGAACAAAATGAAGACTTTTAAAGATAAAAACCCAATTGGAAGCCAAAATCTGAGTTTAGATATTTTGGTTAAGTTTTTGGAACAGCAGCAACAATTACTAGAACTTTTACATAAATCAAAAAAAGTTAGTTTAACTAAAACCAAAACTGCCATTAGTATCTCCACCTTTCTAAAATTACGATTAGGCGATACTTTTAGAGTAGTGATTTACCATAATCAGCGGCATTTAGCGCAAGCTTCTAAAGCTTTAGCTACCGCCAATATATTTATACAAACGGGTTTTTAAGCCGATTGTAAACGAATAATGAATAGCACTTAGTTTTAAATTAAATCTTTAAATTAAGAAGAAAGGAGTAAACTGTCGGTAGTTCTTTAACTAGATTCAACACTTTCAAATTTCCCTATTGTAGTTATTTCTTATTTTTTTTGCATATCTTTGCCCCACAATACACGCCGAGGCCCCGAGTTGGTCTCTTTTTTTGGCATTAAGGCACTTCTCAAGCAAACCTCTGTGCGGTTTCCCGCAACGAAATCTTGATAAATGACGAATACCCTAGGGCAGGTGTATTGTCTTTATAAAACACACATATCATAATTGATGGAAAGAATTAAATTCCAGGAGCTTTCGTTATCGGAAGAAATCCAGCGCGCTATCGTGGACTTAGGTTACGAAGAAGCGTCTCCTATTCAAACAGCAGCCATTCCGTTGCTAATGCAAGGCCGCGATGTTATTGGTCAAGCCCAGACCGGTACCGGTAAAACCGCCGCTTTCGCAATCCCTACTATTGAAGGTATTGACCCCAACAACCGCGAAGTGCAAGCACTTATCTTGTGCCCCACCCGTGAGTTGGCCATTCAGGTATCTGAAGAGATTCAGAAACTGGTGAAATACAAAAAAGGCATCAGCGTGGTACCTATTTACGGTGGTCAGCCTTATGACCGTCAATTGCGCGCCCTCCGCCAAGGAGTGCAAATCGTGATTGGTACGCCGGGTAGGGTAATGGACCACATTGAGCGCGGTACGCTTAAATTAGAAAAGACCCACACCATCATCCTAGATGAGGCCGATGAAATGTTGGATATGGGTTTTAGGGAAGACATTGAGTTTGTGCTAAGTAAAATGCCAGAAGACCGCCAAACGGTGTTTTTCTCGGCTACTATGAGCAAGCCCATCATGGAACTTACCCGTAAGTACCAGATCAACCCTGAGATTGTGAAAGTTACCCAGCAGCAGCTAACGGTAACTAACATAGAGCAGATTTACTTTGAAGTGCGCAGCAGCGGCAAGATGGAAGTGACCACTCGCCTGATTGACATGTACAACTTTAAAGTGGTTATCATTTTCTGTAACACCAAACGCATGGTGGATGAACTGGTAGGCAACCTGCAAGCTCGTGGCTATTTTGCTGATGGATTGCACGGTGATCTAAACCAGAACCAGCGTTCTAACGTGATGGGCAAATTTAAAGCCGGTACGCTAGAAATATTGGTGGCTACAGATGTAGCAGCCCGTGGTATTGACGTTGAAAATGTGGAGGCCGTAATTAATTATGACCTTCCGCAAGACGAAGAAAGCTACGTGCACCGCATCGGCCGTACAGGCAGAGCAGGTAAATCTGGAAAGGCTTATTCATTTGTAGCCGGTCGTGATCTTTACAAACTGCGTGATATTGAGCGGTTTACTAAAGCTAAAATCATTCGCCAGAACGTTCCTACTTACGAGGATGTAGCCGAAGTACGCACTACCTTGGTTTTAGACCAAGTGAAAGAAGTGATTGCCAAAGGCGGTCTATCTAAGCATATTCTTAAGATTGAGCGCTTGGTTGACCAAGACCTCACGACGATGGATATTGCCGCAGCCTTGCTGAAAATGGTGATGAAAGAAACCAAAAACAAGGAAAAAGGAGCTGAAGCCAACGAAGGCAAAGGCGGACCAAAACCTGGTTTTGATCGTTTATTCGTGACCCTAGGCAAAAAAGACCGTTTGCATCCCAAAGATTTGGTAGATATTTTAACGTCTAATTCCAACATCCCTGGTGGCAAAGTAGGTGACATTGACCTTTATGACCGGTTCAGTTTTGTGGAAGTTCCATCTGAATATACAGATGAGCTTTTAGAGAAATTGGCCATGACCGAAATCAACGGCATGCCGGTTAAATTCCAAAAAGCGGAAAAGAAAACCATGGATCCTGCAGAAGGCGGGCGTGAACTTCAGGAGCTTGAAGACAGACCTAGAAAGAAATTCTTTGACGGTCCATCTGGTGGCGGAAATCGCGGCGGTTTCGGCGGCGACAGAGACCGTGGAGGTGATCGTGGTGGAAGTCGCGGAGGCTATGGTGGCGGTGGAGACCGTGACCGGGGCGGCAACCGAGGCGGTGGCTACGGCGACAGAGATCGTGGTGGTGACCGTGGCGGAAGCGGCAGTCGTTTTGGCGGCGGAGATCGGGATCGTGGCGGCCGCAGTAGCGGTGGTGGCGGGTTTCGGGACCGTAAAAGAAGAGACTAAAAAATAATTTTAAATACCTAAACCCTGACAATCAGGATCTCGTACAAACGGGAGACAGAGCTTAAAAGTTAATAAAGGGTTTAGTATCTGTTTTGAAAAATCGCGGTCCATAAAGAGACCGCGATTTTTTTGTTTATACTTTCCTGTTTTCGGGGTGTTTTTCTAAAAACAGCCCGAAAACAGGATTTTTTAGGCTAAATACTCTGAGGCACGTGCACAATTACTTCAGCATTTGCTTTCCATTTAAAACGCGCAAAGGATTAAAAACAATCAAGTCAACATAGAAACATAACTGCTTTATTGCAGATAATTTCCATCGTCACAGTACATCAAAGAAGATTATTTAATTCTTTATTTCGATGCAGAATTTGCCATCGCTTTTCCAGCCAAGAAACCAGCGGTCCAGGCGGCTTGAAAGTTAAAACCACCCGTAATGCCGTCCACGTCCACCACCTCGCCCGCGAAATAGAGACCCGGAATGATCGTGCTCTCCATGGTGGTTAGATTAATTTCAGACAGTATTATACCGCCGCAGGTTACAAATTCCTCTTTAAAGGTTGTTTTTCCTTTTATGTCAAACGGCGTTCGCACGAGTAACTCAATTAGTTTGTTTTGAGCTTTTCCTGGTAAATCTGCCCAGACAACAATTTCAGAAACTTCGGCTAATTCGCATACTCTAGACCAGAGGCGATGGGGCAAACCAAAAAGCGCGTGACTCCGGACCAGTTTTCGGGGAGAGTTTTTTCGGTAATCATGGAGGTGGTTGCGAGCTTGTTCTTCGGAGAAAGTTCCGGTCCAGTTAACCAGTGCCGTGCCTGCATAATGCTGTTCTTGCAACAACCGCGCGCCCCACGCGGAAAACCGAAGCACAGCCGGGCCGCTCAAGCCCCAATGGGTAATTAGCAACGGTCCTTCGGTTTCTAGTTTATGGCCAACCAATTTAATTTTTGCCAAAGGCACGGAAACTCCCAATAAATCTTTAAACGGCGATTTCGGAACGTTGAGCGTGAACAAAGAAGGCACCGGCAGTTCAATGCTGTGCCCTAAATCTGTGAGCCAGCGGTAATTCTCCGCTTTGGGATTTCCGCCCGTGGCGATGAGAATTTTATGCGCTAATAACTTCTGACCAGAAGAAAGTATTAATTCAAATTGGCTTTGCCCGGCTGGGTTTTTAAGCGGAATAATCTCCTGCACGCCCATGCTAATCCTGACGTCAACTCCCGCATTCTGGGCAGCTTGTAATAGGCATTGAATTATGGTTTCAGAGGAATTACTTTCCGGAAACATGCGTCCATCGGTCTCTGCTTTTATAGAAACACCTCGGATCTCAAACCACTTCACGGTATCTTGAGCACTAAACAAGGGCAGCATTTTTTTTAGGGCTTTTAGGCCGCGTGGGTAATGCTGCGCAAAAACGGAAGGCTGGAAACACGCATGGGTAACGTTGCATCGGCCGCCGCCGGAAATCCGAACTTTAGCCAGCAACTTAGAAGTTTTCTCTAGCAGAATGACGCGCAAATTTGGGTTGGATTCTGCACATGTAATGGCGCCAAAAAAACCAGCCGCGCCGCCACCCACTACCACTATTGTCTGCTGCATCTGTTTTAGGCTTGTTTTTTCAAAATTAGGTAAAAAACAGCAGACCATCGGGGCGTAGCTAATCTGGTTTAAAAGTCCGGACTAGCCAAGCACGCAATTGGGTCTGGGAAAGTAAACGTGTACTGCAATTCCTCCTGAATTAATTGACTGTTCACAATTTTAAAAGAGGGCATTCTTTCCTCAGAAAAACTGGGCGGTTCTAGGTTTAATTGGTGCGCGGCTTGGGTGTAAAATTCTTTTTTAGTTGGGTGAACCGGCGCGCAGGCGCTAAACGTGCGTCCCCAAGTTTGCTGCGTAATTAGACCGGCAAGTAAATTAACGGCATCTACACGGTGAATCATATTTACCGGTGCCTCGGGATTAGCTACCTGGGTTTTGCCGGCCATAAAACGGCCAGGATGCCGATTGCCGCCCATCAATCCAGATAAACGCACTATTGATGTTTTTCCGGGCCTAGCTTTTTGTACCAAGTACTCGCAGCGCAGGAGCAAGTTGGCCGCGGTGGGAGAAGCAAGGGCATCGTTTTCAAAAACCTCTCTGTTTAGTTCTGGGTACACCGAAGTGGAGGATACAAAAATGATATTTTTAAGCTGCGCTCGTGCTGCCGCCAAAACTTTTTGCAGTATTTGTTCATACGCCATCGCCTTAGACGCTGACCTAGACGGCGGAAGGTTAAAAACCAAAATGTCAGCAGAAAGGAAATTGGCCAAGGTGTTTTCCGGGCTGTTTTCTGTAAAAGAGAGCAAAAACGGCTCAATGCCCGCGGCTTGTAAAAGGGCCATTTTAGCAGGCGTGGTGGTGGAGCCATTTACTTGATACCCGAGTTGAATTAGTTTTTCAGCCAACGGCCATCCTAACCAGCCGCAGCCCATCAC
>JBBSSO010000014.1:0-13082 GCA_038241905.1 Cytophagales bacterium
AGAACATGTTGGACCACCCCAACATTAAAATAATGCTCAACACAGATTATCATGAAATACAGGACATGATTCCGTTTAAGGAAATGATTTTTACGGGACCAGTAGATGAGTATTTCGATTTTAAATACGGCAAACTGCCCTACCGCTCCCTGGTTTTTAAACACGAAACCGTTAATAAAGAAGTTTTTCAGCCGGTGGCCGTGGTTAATTATCCCAACGAGCAGCTGTACACGCGCGTAACAGAATTCAAATACCTAACCGGCCAGCAACACGCTAAGACCAGCTTGGTGTATGAATTCCCGCGCGCCGAAGGCGATCCGTATTATCCGGTGCCCAAAGCAGAGAATGCGGAGCTGTACAACAAGTATAAAAAACTGGCCGAAGCAACTCCCCACGTGCATTTCGTGGGCCGTTTGGCTACCTACAAGTATTACAACATGGACCAAGTAGTTGCCCAAGCCCTAACGTTGCACAAGCGGTTAACCGAACAAGATAAATTGAAAGCGTCTGCCGGAGAGGGCGTTGACTTTTTGCCCAAAGAGGTGCAAGATGCCCTCAACGGAAGTTCCACCAAAACCACATCGAATGATAGACATTGACCTTTGGGGCGGCGTAGAATGTACCGTTAACCGCGTTGGTGACCATTACTTTGACCAGCTCGCCCAAAGTGGGCACACAAACCGGTTGGCTGACTTGGATTTGTTTGCTGAGGTAGGATTTAAAAAAATGAGGTACCCGGTGCTATGGGAAAGCGTAGCACCGGACCACCCTGAACAGCAGGATTGGACTTGGGCCCGAGAACGGCTGACCAAGCTGCGCGAATTAAACATTGACCCCATCGTGGGTTTGCTCCACCACGGCAGCGGCCCGCGTTACACCAACTTGCTGGACGATGATTTTCCAGTAAAATTTGCCGCTTACGCTCGTAATGTGGCTCAACAGTTTCCGTGGGTAACGTATTACACTCCTATTAATGAACCACTTACCACCGCCCGGTTCAGCGCGTTGTACGGTTTTTGGTACCCACACGCCAAAGACGATGTGTCTTTCGCCAAAGCTTTATTAAATCAAATAAAAGGCACCAAGCTGGCCATGCAGGCCATCCGGGAGATAAACCCCGCCGCCAAATTGGTCCAAACCGATGACTTGGGCCACACCCATGCCACGCCCGCCCTGCAGTACCAGGCAGATTTTGAAAACCACCGCCGCTGGCTTACTTGGGATCTTCTCTGCGGCCACGTAACGGAAACCCATCCGCTGTGGCAATATTTGCGCTGGGCCAAGGTTCCCGTACAAGACCTACTTGACCTTTCTAAAAACCCTTGTCCGCCCGATATTATTGGCGTCAATCACTACGTTACCAGTGAGCGCTACCTAGACGAGCACATTATCCATTACCCGTGGCACACGCACGGGCAGAGTAAAAAACACCACTACGCCGATGTAGAAGCCGTGCGCGTGGCTGATTGTCAGCCGTTGGGCGTGCAGAATATACTGCTGGCCGTGTGTGAACGCTATCCTGACATTCGGGTGGCCATGACCGAGGCCCATTTGTGTTGCACCCGCGAGGAGCAAATGCGCTGGCTTGCCGATGCGTGGGATGCTGCCCTGTTTTTGAGGAATCAGGGCAAAAACATAATTGCCGTTACGGCTTGGTCCCTGCTGGGCGCTTACAATTGGAACTCGCTGTTAACGGAGCAGCACCACCATTATGAACTGGGCGTGTTTGATGTAAGAACGGGCGTGCCAGAACCCACCGCGGTGGTAGAACTTCTCAAAACCTTGGTTGCCGGGCAGGAAAGACCGCCCGTTTTGCAAACAGATGGTTGGTGGAAACGTATCTGCCGCGGTATTTACCCCTGCCACCCCGAAACAGACGATACCTGGAACCTAGCCAATAAATTTCCCTCCAATTCTCAGGAAACGCTAAAACCTCTCCTCATAACCGGCGCAACCGGAACCTTGGGCCGCGCCTTTGCCCGCGTTTGTGACCAGCGCGGCATTGCGTATGTGTTGCTTTCTCGGCAAGAGATGGATATTGCTAATCCGGCATCGGTAGAAACAGCGTTGCAGCGCTATCAGCCTTGGGCCTTGGTCAACACGGCTGGCTACGTCCGCGTTGACGATGCCGAAAAGGAAGCCGAGGCCTGCTTCCGGGAAAACACACTGGGTCCGGAAATTCTGGCTCAGCATTGCCAGAAACATAACGTGCCGATGGTAACTTTTTCCTCAGATTTAGTTTTTGACGGACAGCAGCAGGGATGTTATCTAGAAGAAGCCGCCGTACATCCGTGCAACGTATACGGCCAAAGCAAAGCCCAGGCAGAAGCAAAAGTATTAGCAGCCTATCCGGCGGCGATAATTATCAGAACCAGTGCTTTTTTTGGACCCTGGGACCAGCATAATTTCGTGTTTCATGCCCTCCGGGCGATGGCGCACCAGGAGCCTTTCCAAGCCGCCGATGACTGTTTTATTACGCCCACGTACGTCCCAGATTTGGTAAATACCGCGTTAGATTTGCTCATTGACCAAGAATCTGGCATTTGGCACCTGGCTAATACGGGCACGTATAGTTGGGCCCAACTGGCGGAACTGGCTGCCAGACTGGCCGGTTTAGAACCAGACGGGTTGTTGCAACCCGTGCCGCAGTCGTCGTTTGGAATGGCCGCCGCCCGGCCGCCCAATACTGCGCTTGCCACTTCAAAAAGGGCTATTATGCCATCGGTAGAAGATGCGCTGCACCGGTATTTACACCAAACTGAGTTCTCGTTTCGGCCTTTAGGAAGCCAGCAGCTAGAAGATGCCCAAACGGAAGCGAGTTACGCGGTCCAAGTCTAATCGTAATTTTATTCTAAACGCCTGTTTTCGGCCTGTTTTTTGAAAAACAGGCCGAAAACAGGCGTTGGTGTTTTGTTCTTAATTCTAGAAAAACAGCCCTAAAACCCGATTTATTCTATCTTATCATCCTAAAAATAAAAATAAATTCTGCCATCCCGTCAGGAAGCAGGCACTCTTGCTGTTGTGGTATTGTTTTGGTTAACTAGAGATTGTCGGAAAAACCGCGTATTTTTGGAGTTGAATAAGTACATCTTAAATAACATTTTATGCTTGATTTTTTTGGGAAGACAGTCGCCAAGATTTTCGGTACCAAATCAGATAGAGACATCAAGGCGGTTTTTCCGTACGTGGCTCTTATAAATAAAGAGTTCGATGCCTTAGCGGGCAAGTCAGATGACCAGTTGCGGGGCCGTACCCAAGAAGTGCAAGCCATCATCGCGGAGCGTCTCAAACCCATTGACGATAAAATTCACGCCCTGCGCCAGCGCATAGAAACGGAAACCGAACTAGACATTGCCCAGAAAGAGGAAATTTTTCTTTCGGTAGATGAACTAGAGAAAGACCGCAACAAAGACCTGGAAGTAGTGCTGATGGAAGTGCTGCCCCAGGCCTTCGCCATAATTAAGGAAACTGCGCGTCGCTTTAAAGAAAACGGTCAGATGACGGTTACCGCCACGGACCTTGATCGCCAACTAGCCGCCCGCAAACCCAACGTGAAAATAGACGGCGACCAAGCCGTTTGGGCCAATCGCTGGCTTGCCGCCGGTACGGAGGTTATCTGGGACATGCTCCATTATGACGTTCAGCTGATTGGGGGAATTGTCTTGCACCAAGGTAAAATTGCTGAAATGGCGACGGGTGAGGGAAAAACGCTGGTAGCCACGCTGCCCGCTTACCTAAATGCGCTGGCAAAACGCGGTGTGCACGTGGTAACGGTCAATGATTACCTAGCCAAGCGTGACTCTGAGTGGATGGCGCCGTTGTTTGAATTCCATGGCATCACAATTGATTGCATTGATAAACACCAACCCAACACAGACGCTCGCCGCAACGCTTATCTATCCGATATCACCTACGGAACCAACAACGAATTTGGCTTTGACTACCTCCGCGATAACATGTCTCGGGAGCCCGGTGAATTAGTGCAGCGCAAGCACCACTACGCCATGGTAGATGAGGTGGATTCCGTGTTAATTGATGATGCCCGTACGCCTTTAATTATTTCTGGTCCGGTGCCTCGCGGCGATGAACACGAATTTTACGCCCTTAAACCCCGGGTGTCTATGCTGGTAGAAGCCCAGCGCAAAATGGTGAGCAATTACCTGATTGAAGCTAAAAAACTTATTAGAGAAGGCAACACTCAAGAGGGCGGCCAGTCATTGTTTAGAGCGTTCCGGGGTTTGCCTAAAAACAAACCTTTGATCAAGTTTTTGGGTGAAACCGGCGTGAGGGCCATTTTGCAGAAAACGGAGAGTTTCTACATGCAAGATAACTCCCGCCAAATGCCCCAGGCAGATGCGCCACTGTACTTTACCATCGACGAAAAACACAACCAGATTGAGCTCACTGAGAAAGGCATTGACCTAATTACGGGCCAAGGCGAAGATCCGCAGCTTTTTATTCTACCAGATATTGGGACGGAGATTGCCGCCATTGAAAACCACAAAGATCTGTCTGAAGAAGAAATACTGCATCAGAAAGAGAAACTGATTCAAGATTACCAAGAGAAAACGCAGCGCGTGCACACCATCAACCAGCTGCTAAAAGCCTATACGCTCTTTGAAAAAGACACCGAATACATCGTCACCGATGATCAAAAGGTGAAGATTGTGGACGAGCAAACCGGTAGGGTAATGGAAGGTCGCCGCTACTCAGACGGCCTGCACCAAGCCATTGAGGCCAAGGAAAATGTGCGCGTAGAAGATGCCACCCAGACCTACGCCACCGTTACATTGCAGAACTACTTTAGAATGTACCACAAGCTGGCCGGTATGACCGGTACTGCCGAGACGGAAGCCGGTGAGTTCTGGGAAATCTACAAGTTAGATGTGATCGTGATTCCTACCAACCGGGTAGCCCAGCGCAAAGACGAGCACGACAAAGTATACAAAACCACGCGCGAAAAATACAACGCCGTGGCTGAGGAAATTCAAGAATTAACCAAACTGGGTCGGCCGGTGCTGGTAGGTACCACCTCGGTAGAAATTTCAGAACTGGTGAGCCGCATGCTTAAAATGCGCGGCATTAACCACCAAGTACTGAACGCCAAACATCACCAACGCGAAGCCGAGATTGTGGCCGAAGCAGGCAAGCCAGGCGCCGTTACCATCGCCACCAACATGGCTGGCCGGGGTACGGATATTAAACTGGCGCCAGATTCTAAAACCGCCGGTGGATTGGCAATTATCGGTACGGAACGACATGAGTCGAGACGCGTGGACCGTCAGCTACGGGGCCGGGCCGGTCGCCAAGGTGACCCAGGTTCTTCGCAGTTTTTCGTTTCTTTGGATGATAGCCTAATGCGCCTTTTCGGCTCCGGCCGGATTGCCAGTTTGATGGATAAAATGGGTTTAGAGGAAGGCGAAGTGATTCAGCACTCCATGATTACCAACTCCATTGAGCGCGCCCAGAAAAAAGTAGAGGAAAACAACTTCGGTACGCGGAAACGCCTGTTGGAATATGATGACGTGATGAACGCCCAGCGCGAGGTGGTCTATAAACGCCGCCGTAACGCCCTGTACGGTGAGCGCCTGGAATTGGACATCTGGTTCATGATAGATGACACCGCTACGGAAGTAGTGCAGACCTACAAAACCAACGGCAACCATGATGATTTCTTGCTGCACATTATCCGGGTATTTGGGTTCAATACCAGCATTACCGCCGCAGAACTCACAAGCCAACCGCTAGACACTTTAATTGACCGCCTTTACAACGAAGGTCTCGATTTCTACCAGGCTAAAAACGAGCACGTTGTGGCTCAATCGGCGCCCATTATGGCTGATATTTACGCCAACCGCGGGCCTATGATTGAGAACATTGCCGTTCCGTTCTCAGACGGCCGTCGTCAGATCACCGCCGTGGCTAACCTAGAGAAAGTAATTAACAGCAAAGGCCGCGAACTGATCAAGACCGTAGAAAAAGTGATTACGCTGGCCGTAATTGACCAAGCCTGGACCCAGCACTTGCGCGAGATGGACGACTTGAAACAAAGCGTGCAGAATGCCGTGTATGAACAGAAAGACCCACTCTTGATTTACAAGTTTGAATCGTTCCAGCTGTTTAAGCGCATGATTGCCAAGGTAAACGAAGAAACCGTTGCGTTCCTGTTTAAAGCTGATTTACCATTGCAGCAGGAGCAAGCCATGGAAGAAGCTAGACCAGCTCCGCCCGCGGCTAAAGCGCCAAAGCTGAACGTACAGAAAGAGCAAGTACATTCTTCTTTAGAGGAAAACCATCCGCCTATGGCGCCCATGCAACCACAGGCACCCGCTGTAAAGCAATCTCCGGTGCGGGTAGAGAAATCAGTGGGCCGTAATGATAAGGTGAGCGTGCGCTACATGGATGGCCGCGTGGTGAAAGATGTAAAATTCAAGAACATAGAAAACGATTTGCTTAACAACCGGTGTGTAATTATTGAAGACTAACGTGCCCATAAACCCAGCAGAAAGCCTGGCACCCTACATTGACCACACAGTGCTCAAGCCAGACACGACCAATGCTATGGTGGAGCAGCTTTGTAATGAGGCGGCCCACCATAGTTTTGCGGCCGTTTGTGTGCCGCCTTGCTTTGTAAAACAGGCCGTAGCGGCGCTGCAAGACACCGGCGTGCAGGTGGCAACGGTAGTAGGTTTTCCGTTGGGTTATCAGTTAGCGAAGGTGAAATTCTTTGAGGCCCACCAAGCCTTGACGGAAGGCGCCACCGAAATTGACGTGGTTATGAACTTAGCCGCGTTTAAATCTGGCAAGCATGAGGAGGTCTTGTCTGAACTAAGTGAGTTGAGCACCTTATGCCATTTTAAGGAATCTATCTTGAAGGTAATTATTGAAACCGCGTTACTTTCTTCGGATGAAATTGTGCAGGCTTGCCTTATTTGTGCGGAAGCTGAGGCCGATTACGTAAAAACCTCCACGGGTTTTGCCTCGGGCGGAGCCACCGTAGAAGATGTTCTGCTGATGCGGGCTACCTTGCCAGACCATATAAAAATTAAGGCGTCGGGCGGCATTAAGACCAAGGAAGCCGCTCTGGCGTTAGTAAAAGCCGGCGCAAACCGGATAGGGACATCTTCAGGCGTATCGTTGCTATGAAACTACAAACCATGACATCAAGATTACTTCTGATTCTTTGCGGACTGGCCATCATGGGCTGCGCCGGTAGCAGCGGTGCGTCCTCAAGCAAAAAACCGGACGGAACCACACCGACTCCTAAACCAAGCACTACAAAAGGAGTGAGCGCCACAACTTTAGGGGATTTGGGCAAATATCTTCCTTCGTTTCCGGCGGCTCCCGCGGTTTCAGCCCCAGCGGCTGCTCCTGTGGCTCCCACGCACCACATCCGAAATCAGGTGGAAACATTGATGGACAGCGTAGCGCAGGTGAACAAGAATATTAGGTACGCTGCCGGTTATCGCATTTTGGCCTATACCGGCATTGAGCGCAAAACCGCCATGGACTTGCGCAACAGCATTGTGCAGCGCTTGCCCGAGGAAAAAGATTACCTCACGTACAAACAACCCACGTACCAGCTTAAAATTGGTGATTTTTTTACCAGGGTAGAAGCTCAAGCCGCGCTGGTTAAAATTCAAGACCTGTTGCCCAAAGCCTTGTTGGTGCAGGAAACCATTAATATTCAGAAGTAAAGCGCGTATTTACCAAAAGCTGTTCTGCTGTTTTAGGCTTGTTTTTCGAAAAACAGGCCTAAAACAGCAGAATTTTTTATGGCTATCTTTGCGGGCTCAGCTTTCCTCTTTTGTATGTCTTCACTCGCCGCCCAAATACAGCAACTCGCCCAAAAATACGCCCAAGAAACCATCGCCACCCGGCGCCATTTGCACCAACATCCCGAGCTTTCTTTTAAAGAGTTTGAGACCGCCGATTTCGTGTTTCAGAAGCTACAGGAATATGGGCTGGAACCGCAGCGGCTGACCGAAACTGGCATTGTAGCCTTGATTAAAGGGAAGAATCCAGAGAAAGCTACGCTGGCGCTGCGCGCCGATTTAGACGCCTTGCCTATTTTAGAGCAAAATGATGTGCCTTATTCCTCTAAAAACAAAGGCGTTATGCACGCGTGCGGCCATGACGTGCACAGCGCGTCTTTGCTGACCACCGCCCGCATTTTGCAGGAGCTTCGCGGGCAGTTTGAAGGCACCGTGAAGTTGATTTTCCAGCCGGGCGAGGAGAAGTTTCCGGGCGGCGCGTCTTTGATGATTAAGGCAGGAGCGCTGGAAAACCCTACCCCGCAGAGCATTTTTGGGCAGCACGTTTTCCCCCTGTTGGAAGCGGGCAAAGTTGGTTTCCGTTCCGGAAGGTACATGGCTAGCGCCGATGAAATTTACGTGACCGTGAAAGGAAAAGGCGGCCACGGCGCGCTGCCCGAGCAAGTGGTGGATCCGGTGTTAATTTCGGCGCACTTGCTGGTGGCGTTGCAGCAGATTGTAAGCCGGCGGGCAGATCCTAAAACGCCCTCGGTTTTATCCTTTGGCAAAGTGATAGCCAACGGAGCCACCAACGTAATTCCGGCTGAAGTAAGGCTAGAAGGCACTTTCCGGACCATGGATGAGGCCTGGCGGGCCGATGCAAAAGTCAAAATGAAGAAGCTGGCCGAGGGTTTGTGCGAAAGCATGGGCGGCTCTTGTGAGTTTACTATTTTAGACGGCTATCCTTTCTTAGAAAACAACCCAACCGTGACGGACCGCGCCCGACGCGCCGCCGAAACGTATTTAGGTGTTGACAACGTGGTAGAATTGGACCGGTGGATGGCATCCGAAGATTTTGCGTATTATTCGCAGCACGCCGCGGCCTGTTTTTACCGCCTCGGTACCCGCAACGAAGACGCCGGCATAACTGCTAGCGTACACACGCCCACTTTTAACATAGATGAATCTGCACTGGAAATTGGCAGCGGCCTGATGGCTTGGTTGGCTATTAATGAACTTCAAGCGCTCGGCCAACAAAGCTAATTTTACTTGTTCCTGTTTTGCTGGTTTGTGTTTTCGGGCTGTTTTTCAGAAAACAGCCCGAAAACACAAACCAGCATTTTTTATTATACTCTGCTTTGGTGTCATTCTGTCTCTAAACCAAGTACATGGCCCATAGCAACTGTCATTCTTTCTTGTTTGGATGGTTGAGTTGTATTGCTGCATTTTGCTGAGAACCGCCTGAAATACTTTTCTGCCTGAAGTGAATGCCAAGATGAAAACGTCGCTGTCTGCTTTTAGGAACTTGGAATTTCTGTTACAAAGCTTAAAATTGCATCGTTATAAGTAGGCGTTGTACTTTTTTTAAGCAACCGCGAGCCTTAAAGCTTGTTTATAATCTCGTAGTCCATCGCCTTTTTGGCGTAGTAATTGTATGCTAGAAAATACTAGTTTTGTTATTTTCGCGTTCCAGACGTACAAATAGCGTGAGCAAACCACTCCTGAATTTCTCCCGACATACGTTACAAACTATTAACCCATAAAGCCATACATATATGAAGACAAAACAGCTTTTGGCCGGCTTGGTGCTTTCTGCTTTGGTAGGCGGCGGCGTGGCCGTAGGCAGTTATAAACTGCTGGAAAATGAAAACGGCTCGCCCAGTCAGCAAATGCCCAATACCAGCGTGCGCTACACCAGCGCCATGCGCGATTCTAAAGTAGTAGTTCCAGAAGGCCTCAATTTTGTGACTGCCGCTGAGTTGGTAACTCCCGCTGTGGTGCACGTAACAACCGAATATAAAGTTCAGGCCCGCCGGTCGGTGCCCAATGACATTCATCCGTTTTTCCGCGATTTCTTTGGTGAGGAAGGCATGCCAGGCCAGCAGCGCCAGCAGGGACCGTCTATGGGTTCCGGTTCTGGCGTTATCATCGCCTCTAACGGCTACATCGTGACCAACAACCACGTGATTGATCGGGCCGATAAAATTGAAGTAGTGCTGGATGACAAGCGGAAGTTTGAAGCCACTTTGGTGGGTTCGGATCCTAACACAGACATCGCGCTGCTAAAAATTAACGCCGATAATTTGCCCGCTCTCCGGTACGGGAATTCAGACAACGTGCGCGTAGGCGAGTGGGTGCTAGCGGTGGGAAATCCGTTTAACCTAACCTCAACGGTTACGGCTGGGATTGTGAGCGCCAAAGGCCGGAACGTTGGTATTCTGCAAGGCGCCGGAACGTACAGCGTAGAGGCTTTCCTCCAGACCGATGCGGCCGTAAACCCAGGCAACAGCGGTGGTGCTTTGGTCAACCTGAACGGCGATTTAGTTGGCATTAACACCGCTATCGCATCACAGACGGGCTCTTTTTCTGGATATTCTTTTGCTGTGCCTGCTTCTATTGTGAGCAAGGTAGTTGATGATTTAATAAAATATGGCGAGGTGCAGCGCGCATTGTTAGGCGTACAAATGCAGGAAGTAGACGCTTCGTTGGCCAAAGAAAAAGGGTTGAAAACCTTGACTGGCGTGTACGTGGCCGGTTTCTCTGAAGGTAGCGCCGGCAAAGCAGCAGGTCTGGCCGTGGGCGATGTAATCACTGACATTAACGGCGTAAAAGTTAACACTGGGGCGCAGTTGCAAGAGCAAATAACCCGATACCGCCCCGGCAATAAAGTGAACGTAGTTGTACGCCGAGGCGGCAGCAGCAAAAGCATTGACGTAACGCTTCGCAATGCCAAAGGAAACACGGATATTGTGAAACGCGATCCCAATGATGCCAAAGCCATCACCATTGACGGTGCCAAGTTTGAGGCTGCCTCAAAACAAGACCTAAACCGGTTAGAACTAACGGGTGGTGTTAAGATTTCTGGCGTAGAAAGCAGCGCGTTTGCCGAGTCAGGCATGAAAGACGGCTTTATTATCACCAGCATTGACAAAAAACCCACTAATACGCCGGAAGACGTAAGTAAAATTTTGAAAGACAGCCGCCGCGGCGGACTCCTGATTGAAGGGGTTTACCCAGACGGACGCCGGGCGTACTACGCCATCGGGCGGTAGTTTTGGCCTGTTTTTAGAAAACTAGCCCTAAAACAAAAAGCTTTTGTCGCAAGGCAGAAGCTTTTTGTTTTCTTATCTTAGCAGCATCTTATAAAATAGCATCCTTAAAATATTTTTGACCACGTACTTATGCAGACACAAGCCATACAAGACCTACTTTCTAAACTAGGTATTCAGGAAAACAACCCCGCCTATACCA
The DNA here is from genome assembly GCA_038241905.1 of Cytophagales bacterium. Taxonomy (GTDB): domain Bacteria; phylum Bacteroidota; class Bacteroidia; order Cytophagales; family Hymenobacteraceae; genus Nibribacter. The sequence continues at coordinate 11,226 of JBBSSO010000014.1, forward strand.
CCGGCCAGCAATGGGGCAGTAGTAATTCATCTAACAGCAGAGCCATTAATTCACCCACCAACGGCCAGCTTATTGCTCACGCTTCTTTTGCCACCGAGGCAGAATACCACAAAGTAATTGAGACGGCGCAAGCAGCCTTTCAGGAATGGCGTACGTGGCCATCGCCCAAACGGGGCGAGGTAGTGCGCCAAATTGGCCAGAAACTACGCGACAACAAAGAAGCTCTGGGTAAACTGGTGAGCTACGAGATGGGCAAAGTTTTACAAGAAGGCCTGGGCGAAGTGCAGGAAATGATTGATATCTGTGATTTTGCAGTGGGCTTGTCTCGGCAATTACACGGGTTTACCATGCATTCTGAGCGCCCCACGCACCGCATGTATGAGCAATACCATCCGCTAGGCGTAGTTGGCGTTATTTCTGCGTTCAACTTTCCGGTGGCCGTTTGGGCTTGGAACGCAATGTTAGCCGCTATCTGCGGCGATGTGGTGGTTTGGAAACCTTCTGAAAAAACGCCTCTAACGGCCGTGGCCTGCCAGCGCATTATTGAAGAAGTGCTGAAAGAAAACGAAGTGCCAGAAGGCGTTTTCTGCCTGGTAATTGGTGATGCTACCATTGGTAGCCTAATGGCGCATGACCGCCGCGTACCCATCGTTTCGGCCACGGGTTCTACCCGCATGGGCCAGAAAGTAGGCGAGGCCGTGGGCGCTCGTTTAGGCAAATCTCTGCTAGAACTGGGCGGTAACAACGCTATAATCATGACGCCAAATGCAGACCTAGAAATGGCCATGCGCGCCGTGGTATTTGGCGCCGTAGGTACTGCCGGCCAACGGTGCACTTCTACCCGTCGCCTTATTATCCATGAAAGTATTTATGACGATGTAAAAAACCGTTTGCTAAGTGTGTACTCTAACCTGCCGATTGGTGATCCGCTAAAAGACGGCATTTTGGTAGGGCCGCTTATTGACAAAGACGCGGTAACATCATTTAAAAATGCGCTGGAAGAAGTGCAGAAAGAAGGCGGTAAATTGCTGATTGGCGGCACCGTGCTAGAAGGTCCGGAATACGTTACCGGTACCTACGTAACGCCGGCCATTGTTGAAGCCAAAAATGAGTACAAAATGGTGCAGGCAGAAACCTTCGCGCCAATTTTATACTTGATTAAATACAGCGGCGAAGTAGAAAATGCCATCGAAATACAAAACGGCGTTAAGCAAGGTTTGTCCTCTTCTATTTTCTCAAACAACTTGTTAGAAACCGAGACTTTCTTGAGCCACTGGGGTTCTGACTGCGGCATTGCCAACGTAAATATTGGTACGTCTGGCGCCGAAATTGGCGGCGCATTTGGCGGCGAAAAAGACACCGGCGGCGGCCGCGAGTCGGGTTCAGATGCTTGGAAATTCTACATGCGTCGGCAAACGAATACCATTAACTTCGGCCGCGAATTACCGTTGGCGCAGGGCATCAAATTTGATCTCTAAGGTAAGTTGAAAGCAGAGGTGAAGAGCTGGCTAGTTTAGGCGCTCAAAAACCAGCACGCTAGTTTTTCGCAAATTTTTAAAACAGAAAATCTCCATTGGCTTTTAGCCGATGGGGATTTTCTGTTTTAGGCCTATTTTTTAAAAAACAGGCCTAAAACAGCATCTGCTTTTGCTAGAGCAAGGCTGCTTGGCTGCTTTCAAAAGACAGCAGCCATTATTGACCGAGTTTACTTTAATTTACCGACAATAATGCGTACCTTTTGCATAGGCTAGATTGCTGCAGAAAACTTTTTTGCAGCAAAAATGATCGGCCGTTTTAATCTTGACGTATGCCTGCCAACCCATCTGCCCACGCCGCCTTCCAGAAAATTATTACCAA
>JBBSSO010000015.1:0-12486 GCA_038241905.1 Cytophagales bacterium
AGTGTTTTGCAGCACGCTCTTGCGGGCAAAATCTACCGCGCGTCAATTGTTTGGCCCCGCTGTTACGTTAGTAGAAGATGCCACTTTTCGCGAGTTTGAAACCCGCATCTGGGGATTGCCCATTGGGAAGTTTCCGCTGGCCTGGTGGCAGGTAACTTCGCGGGTTTTATGGATAATGGGGTTGAACCAAAAAGAAATTGAAAGTTTTAAGCAAGCCAAAAAGCGAGCCGCTCAGGCCGCGCATCACTTAGCGGAGGAAGCGCAGAAAGAAGAAATTGCCGTGCTGGTGGCGCATGGTTTCCTTAACGAGTTCATCAAACGCGCCCTCCAACAACAAGGCTGGCATTTGCGCTTAGACGGCGGTCGGGGGTATGTGGGCGTTTCTTTGCTAGAGCGAAAAAAGTAAAGGCTGTTTTAGGCCTGTTTTTCAAAAAACAAGCCTAAAACAGGTTTTTAATTCGGAAAAGCTTTCCGGGTTTTGGGTAATTTTTTAACAGAAGATGCCGCGTAACCTCCCTCGTACAACCTGCCAAAGTTTACGTTCAATTTATCTGGGAAATCTTGCAGTTGCAGGCAGTTGGTTTGTGCCAAAGCACGAAGAGTTAATTCGGCGCAGGCATAAGAATCTGCCGCTGCGCGATGGTGTTTGAACTGAATGCCTTGTCGGTTACACAAAGACTTTAAATCATATTGCCTAAGGCCTTGCCACACTTGTTTGGCAAACTGCACGCTACAGGCATAATGCAAATCTGGAAAAGGTAAACCATAGCTAGTGAGGGTGGCCCGCAATACGCTCATGTCAAAACTGGCGTTATGCGCAATAATTAACTGATTCTGCAACAGCGGTTTAAGTTCGGGCCAAAGGTGGTTAAATTCTGGCTGATCTTTTACATCCTGCGGTTTTATACCATGAATCCCGATGTTGAAACCGCTGAAGTAAGGGTAGGCTTTCGGTTTAATCAGCCAGGCTTTAGTGCCCACAATTTGTCCTTGCCGGACAAACGTTAACCCAATCTCACAGGGGCTGTTGCGTTCAGCGGTTGCGGTTTCAAAGTCTAAGGTAACAAAATCCATAAGGCTTCTCCGAATTGCCTGTACAAGATACAAACGTCTAGAAGAAATTACTTCACGTGAGCAGCATTTTTAAGTGCATTTGGGAAACCGCAAATGGTAAAACTTCTCTCTTCGGAAGGGTAGGAGCAGTTTTTTGGTTTTCTGAGTAGCTGCAATTTACCATTTCCATAATTAGATTCATTAAACACACGTTTCGCAGTGCCAATTTAATATCGATTCAGATTATCGTCCCCCTTCAAAAGGGGAACGATATGTAGTACCTGTCTAACATCATTTTTATGAAATTATAAGCGGTAAAACCATTTAAATCAAAACATGAACTTCCACCTCATGGTGCAAACCATCATCTTTTAGCGGAAAAACATTTCCTTTTCCTTCTTCCTGATCCATTTTCCACCACGAACTTTCAATATCTCTTTTTTGATAGACAGTGATAGCATAAGTCGCAGTTTTAAAACGGTAATTGATGGTAACGGAAGGCCAATCCTCCGGAAAGCATGGGGTGAATTTAATTTGATCCACAAGAATTTCCATTCCAAGCAGAGAGCCAATAATAAATTGGTTCATCCATCCCGAAGAGCCAGTATACCACGTCCATCCGCCCCGGCCCCGGTGGGTTTCATTGGCATAAACATCCGCAGCCATCACATAAGGTTCAACCTTATAAATCTGGACATCGTCCTCATTTAAAGCATGATTAATTGGCTGCACCATACTGAAAAGTTCATACGCCGTTTTTCTATCGCCTAACGCCGCGAACGCCATTAAAGTCCAGATGGCAGCGTGAGAATATTGTCCGCCGTTTTCTCTTACGCCAGGCACATATCCTTTAATATATCCCGGATTCAAGTCAGATTTATCAAACGGTGGATCTAGCAGCTGAATGATTTTCATCTCTCTTTTTACCAGATATTTATTTAAAGAAGCCATGGCCTGGTTTCTTCTTTCTTCTGGCGCAGCATTAGTCAAGACAGACCAACTCTGGGAGATGGCGTCAATGCTACATTCTTCATTTAAGTGAGATCCAAGCGGTGTTCCATCATCAAACCACGCGCGTTTATACCATTCCCCGTCCCAAGCATTTTTCTCAATATTTGCTTGAAGATTAGTTGCCTGTTCTCTACAAGTGGCAGCAAATTCTAAATCACCATAAGTAAGCGCGACTTTCTCAAAATTGGAAAGAATATCATATAGGAAAAATGCCAGCCAAACGCTTTCTCCCTTGCCTTCATTTCCTACCTGATCCATTCCGTCATTCCAATCGCCGGAGCCCATTAAGGGTAAGCCATGTTCTCCAAAGCGGAGGCTGTGTTTTATGGCCAAGCAACAATGGTGGTACAGATCAGCCGTAGTACTTCCGTTCATGGGTAAATCATAGAGAGAGTCTTCTCCTACATGTAGCAGTCTGGATTCTAAAAAGCCTGTTTCTACTTTTAATATATTCAAATCGCCGGTAACGTTCAAATATTTATAAACGACAAAAGGAAGCCATAGCAAATCGTCAGAACATGTAGTTCTAACTCCCCTTCCTTCTGGTGGATGCCACCAATGCTGCACATCGCCTTCTTTAAACTGTCGTGAAGCATTTAAGAGAATTTGTTCCCGGGCAAATTCAGGTTTATTGTGTAACAAGGAAAGAACATCCTGAATCTGGTCTCTAAAACCAAAGGCGCCGCCAGATTGGTAAAAGCCACTGCGGGCAAACAACCTAGAAGAAATGGTTTGGTACGTGAGCCATCCATTTGCCAAGAGATTTAAAGCCTCATCTGGGGTTTGAACCTGCACTGCATTAACTAAGTCATTCCAGTACTCTTTTATCTCATCAAAAGATTGATTGATAGTATTTAGATCAGAATAGGTTTGTAGGAGTTCCAGAGCAGATGCTGTATTTTCGGCACTACCAATTAGAAAGACGATCTCTCTTTCTTCTCCTGGCAGTAAATCAAATTTTCCTTGCATTCCAGCACAGGTATCGTGTCCGGCACCTATTCTTCCGGTCAGGTCTTGCCGGATCATCGCTTCTGGATTCGCAAGCGTTTTGTTTCTACCCAGAAACTTGGAACGGTCTGTCGTGTAGCTGACTTTACCTGCTCCCAATATTTTGAAGAAGGCTACTCTTTCAGCAAAAGCTTCATTGTATCTGTTTCTAAAGAGCAAGGCCCCATTCTCCACATTATATTCTGATAGAATATGCATATTGGTTTTGGAGCGGACATTCCCCAATACAATTTCTAAATAGCCGGTAGAGGAAAGTTTACGTAATCTATCAGTCTGATTTCTTAGCCTAAGCGTTACAAATTTTACAGGCGCTTCTTTGTCTATAAATACCTTCATTTCAGAAGATATGCCGTTTTCTACATGCTCATACTTTGTGTAACCAAATCCGTGCGTAGTGATGTAATTAGACTGACCTTTTACCGGATAAGGTGCGGGTGACCAAAATGAGCCTGTTTCTTCATCGCGCATGTAAAAAGCCTCTCCGCTGGTATCCGTTACTGGATCATTATGCCAAGGGGTAAGGCGGTATTCATGAGCATTTACTGCCCAAGTATAGGCAGAACCACTTTCAGAGACCACTGTTCCGATGGTAGAATTTGCAATGACATTCACCCAAGGAGCCGGAGTAGTGGTTTCCTTATCTATCAGTATTTTATATTCTTTTCCATCTGCCGTAAAACCACCTGTACCATTAAAGAATTTAAGGTCTGATGGCATCCCTAGATTTTTAGCTTCTTTAATTCCAGCGATGATAGGTTTCACTTCCAATAAAGTAGGGGCTCCTATTTCTCTGAATGGTCCGGATATTTGCTCTGATAAGGAACCGTTCCGGTCGCTGATAATTACTTTAGCAACGCTTTCAAATAAAATGCGGTCCTCAGAAGTTATTTGATCAGTTGATTTTACATAAATATCACCGGGTACATGGTCGGTTAAGGTATTAACCGCGGAAATCATTCCTAAGATTTGGTCTTGTAATTCATGACGGTATGAACCATGGTCTTCATTCCATATCATAAGATCTACCGTCAATCCTTTTAATTGCCAATAACCATGCGCTTTGACCATTTGCGTTACTAAATCTAGATTCTCTAGGTCGTACATTTGCAACAATACAATCGGCAAGTCTCCTGACACAGAGTGACTCCAGAGCCCAGACTGCCCTCTAACGTTGCTTTTAATTACGGCCTCATTGGCGCGTAAAGCAGGATTTGAATAAATAATTGAGGAGGCTAACTTTCCAAATATTTGTGCGTCTGCTTCTGTCGCGTTTATCTGCCTTAATAAAACCTGGCTATGCGTCCAAGAAAGATCTAGCGCGCGTTTCTTAAGGTTTTTATCCCTGTATTTATGCATGAGCGCTTCGCTCTCTTCGCGACTTTCACAAATGCCATAGATAAGGTCAATGGTAGCTGTTCTATATGGCTCAATGGTAATACGGTATTTGGTAGCCATTACCGGATCTAAAACAGCTCCTTGGTTACCAGCCAGTCTACCAACATCTAGCGCCTTGGGATTGGCCAAGGATCTTCCTCTACCAATAAATTGCATCCGGTCTGTTTCAAAAGAAACTTCTTCCACTTGCGCTCCATAAGCATCCATTAAATGGAAAACATGAGGCGGAATTTCATCATTGGAGCGGGGCCTTCTAGTTCCAAAGATAGCATTGTACTCTGGTTGTATTTCTGTTTGAACGAAGAGGTTACTAAACGCCGGATGGGCCTCATCTGAGGCTTGCGTGGCTAGTACAACCTCTGTATAACTGGTGATTTCCAGAACTTTTGGAGATTGGGACCGGTTTGTAATCTTAATTTTTCTTATTTCTACATTATCTTCTGGAGATACTACAATTTGGGTTTTAGTATCAAAACCAAAATCTTGCCTGTGGAACTCTATTGTGCCCTGAGAAAAAATAGTCTCATAGTTTTTGGAAGGCTTTAGAGTAGGTTGATAGGTGTTAGACCAGAAATTTCCGGTAGTGACGTCTTTTATATAGCAGAAAATTCCATAACTGTCTTTAATGGCATCTTCCCGCCATCTAGTAACCGACAAGTTCTTCCAGCGGCTATACCCACCTCCTGAATTGGTGACCATTACTTGGTAATTTCCATTACTGAGTAATTGCAATTCTGGTATTGGGGTATTTGGGGTATTTATAATTCTTAATTGGGCATCTGTTTTAGTAGAATGAATATCTGTAACTTTAGCTGTATGTGCATAAAAAATAGATTTCTTTGGAATACGCTCTTGCAACAGTAAAAGCGTAGCCTGAAAACGTAATTCCGCAGCAAACCTATTTTGCATAGGTTTGTTTAATAAAACATAAGCAAAAGATAAGAATCCCATACCCTGATGGTGGGCCATGTACGAGTTGATAATGACATAGTCTTCGTTACGGGGGACCCGTAATTTAGTGTAATCTATCGCTTCATAAAACCCATATTCTCCTTCAAACCCTTTCTCCGATAAGAGTTTTAAATTGGAAACTGCTTTGCTAGGAGCAACCATTAACGCCAGCATAGTTGCGTATGGTGCGACAACCAGATCTTCTTCTAAACCACGCTTTAACCCTAATCCTGGAACCCCAAAAGCTTGATATTGGTAATTGAGACTAGTATCTACACTGTTGTAACCAGACTCTGAGATGCCCCATGGCACATCGCGTTGTTTGGCATATTCTATCTGGCGTTTTACCATTGCAATGTTGGTAGCATGCAATAAAGTGTTTTCATACGTGGGCATTACCAACTGCGGCATCAAATATTCAAACATAGATCCGCTCCAAGACAAGAGAACGGGTCCACCTTTAGAATCTGTAAGCAAACGACCTAAGGAGAACCAGCTTTCTTGTGGTAGTAATCCTTGGGCAATGCCCACAAAAATGCCCATTCTTGCTTCTGAAGCGAGCATGTCATAAAAGCTATCATCTCTTCGCAATTCATCCACATTATAGCCTATGGAAAGATGACTGGTGCGTTTGTCTAGTAGAAAATCATATTCAATAATACTCAGTTGCTCCAACTCCTCAGCCATATTATCTAAATAGCTAAGCTTTTTTGGTATAGAATCTATTGCGGTCTTTAAAGCAACTTCCACTTTTACAAGCCAGTTTGCTTCACTGTCATTAATAGTCTCTTTTTTATACACATTGATTTGTTGAATCAACTCATTGTGTATATCCCGAAGAGAGAGAAGAGAATGATTAAAATCTAAATTTGATAAATTGGTAAATGAATCAGGAATAGGCAATAGACTTAGCCATGGAATTTGTTTATATAAATCTTCTCGAGTGAAGTCAATTTGATTCTTTAATTTAAGCATCCATTGACCAAGTTCTTGGGCTTCATCAAAACCAGTTATTTGGTTACTAAGAATTGCCAGATCATCTAAATTTCTTTTAATTACTGATAAAGAATTAGTATTTTCTTGAATAGCATCCGCAAGAAGGCGGTCTATATTATCTATATTTTCATCTTTTTCATCGTTCAGTAAATCCTGTATTATTCCTATTGTAGCCTGAAGACCGCTATAGCTTTCAGGATTGAAAATGGAATTGGCTTTAAAACCTAAAACACCTTGTCGTAAGATAAGAAGGTGTCCTACCAGATTACCACTATCCACTGTGGATACATAGGCCGGTGTCAAAATTGATAAGGTAAGCGTATCATACCAATTATAAAAATGTCCCTTATGTCGCTCCATTCTATGTAATGTTTTAAGCGTGTTTTCACATCTTAAAAGCATTTCATCCATAACAATATAACCAAAATCATAAGCGGTAAGATTGGCCAGCAGAGAAAGACCAATATTGGTTGGCGAAGTACGGTGAGCAATGACCGGATTTGGATGTTTTTGAAAATTATCCGGCGGAAGCCAGTTTTCTCCCTCGTTCACAAAATGTTCAAAAAAGCTCCAAGTTTTTCTGGCAGATTTATGAAGAAATATCGTTTCCGTGAGGGTGAGATCAGGAACTTCTTCTTTTTCGGTCAAACTTAAACGCCAAGCCAAGGCAGGAGAAAGAAACCATAAAATTAGGATAGGTAAGGCCACGAAAAACGTGGATGAATCCCAATAACTTAGTATTAATAGACAGATAGCTGCCAGGGCCGGCGCTATCCACATTTTTTGGTACATGTAGCCTAAGCTGTTTTTAGACTGTGGTGAACGGGCGGCAGAAGGAGTCCATTCCAAAAGTTTTTCCCCGCTGACAAGCATCCTCCAAGTAGTTCGGAGAATGGCGTCTGAAAACCGATAGGCTTCATACGGCAATATTGCTAACCCAAACATGAAGCGCAATAAAACGTCTTTAACGGAATTACCTACTTCATAAATATGGGTTTTAAAATCTAAGTCTTCCGGACGGCGTAAGAGCTGCAAAAAAGCTGCGGCCATCACAGGCAACAAAACTATAATGGTAACGGCAAGTGTCCAGAACCAGGATTTGGGTAGAACGGACCAGCCAAGAAGTAAGATTAATAAAAGTGATATTGGCAGTAAACTTCTGCGCAGATTGTCCACTATTTTCCACCGGGAAAGAATAGAAAGATTATTACTGACAATCTTACCATTACTATTTTTTACAAATGGCAAGATCCAAGCGGCAATTTGCCAATCGCCCCTTATCCATCTATGCTGGCGTCTGGCATCTGCTTCATAGTTGGAAGGGTTATCTTCATATAATACTACATCGCTTAATAACCCTGATCTAATGTAGCAACCCTCTAATAAATCATGACTAAGGATTCGGTTTTCAGGGAAACGCTCTCCCAAGACCTTCTCAAAGATATTAACATCATAAATTCCCTTCCCAATAAAAGAACCTTCTTTAAAGAGATCTTGATAAACATCTGAAGACGCCCGGGTATAGGGGTCTATGCCTTTCATGTCTCCTTGCAACCGTAGGTAAAGAGACGTTTTGTTTTTAGGAAAGTTGGAAGCAATTCTAGGCTGCAAAATTCCATATCCTTCCACTACGCGCTTCTTTGCCTCGTCATACACCGCCCAGTTTAAGGGGTGCGCCATGGTAGCTATTAGTTTCCACGCAGCCTCTCTTGGTAGCTGAGTATCAGAATCAAGCGTTATAACATATTTGATATTTCTAAGAAAGGTGTGGTCTCCAATAATTCGGGTAAAGTCATTCGTTTCCCCGTTTTTTATTAGGGTATTTAAGGCAGAAAGTTTCCCTCTTTTCCGCTCATAACCCATCCACTTTCCTTCTTTCGGATTCCATTTTCTGGATCGATGGAAAAGATAAAAAATATCCGGCTGGCCGATTAGGTTGTACTTCTCGTTAAGTTGTTGAATGCTTTCACTTACTAATTCAAGTAAAGCGTCATCATCCGGCATTGTTTCAGAGTCTGCATCTGTAAAATCAGTTAATAAACTGAAGTGTAGATTTTTTCCGCGGTTAGCTAAAAAGCGTATTTCCAGTGCTTCTACATCTTCTTCAATTCCTTTTTTGCTGGAAAGCATTGTTGGAACAGTTACAAGGGTGCTGAAATCAACAGGAATGCCTTTTGAAAAATCTAGTCTAGGTAGCATTGTGGGCCTTACCCATATTGTGGCCAGCCAGTTGGAGAAGGAAATAGATAAATGAGCAGCACCAGCAAGACAAAGCAAACCTACCAATGCCAAAAGTTCCCAACTAAGATTGCCATAATTCCAGGCAACCGTGAACATTAAAAAAGCAATGGATAATGTAAATATGGTAATTAAAGAAAAGAAAATAGAAGCTGGGTTTCTCTCTAGGAAACCGGATAGAATTTGCTTTAAATTAAGGCGCGTTTGTGCTGCTTTCTTTAATTGGTCCAGGCCTTTCCCTATCAGATAATACCCTACATATTTTTCTCTATTTTCATCCGCTTTATCAGTTTTTTTGGTTAATTCAATAGCTTTTTCTGCAACCTTAGCTTCGGAGAGAGGGCTGTGCAACGCAATGGTTTCAATAACGTGCCGATATCTATCTCGCGTAGCGAAATCTAATAAAGGATAGTTTCCTGTAATGTCTTTCCGTAATATTTGCTCTACTATACTACAGTTTTCTACAAATTTGCGCCAGTCTGTCGAGCCTATAAAGCGCAAGGTTTCAATGCAATTTTTTACGGAAACTTGATCAGCAGCTTGTCTTTGGTTTTCGGTCCAAATTAAATCTTTACCGCTAAATCCGTCTTTAGCTAATTGTTGCTCCAGCCAGTTAAGAGGCAAGGTAAACACTGGACCTTTGCCTTGAAGATTACGGGTGAATTTGGCGACAAAGGCACTGTTTAAAACTAATTTAGATCTTGCCATATCCGCTATGGTCAGCAAGAGGTCCGCAGGATCTTTCTTAACCGTTTCAATAATTTGATCGCTCCAAAAAACTGCTATGTTATTATCAATCATATCAAGAGCTGTTTTTTCAGCAATCCTTCTAAGATTTTCGATAATAGCAAGTTTCATCATGATGGGGATTGCCCACAATTCTCCTAGCGTTAGTATTTTTTCTGATTGGTAAGCTAAGGTATAAGCAGTTAAGCCACTTGAGTCAACGCGTCCATCGCTATGCGCAATTATTTCTAAAACGATGTCGTACACGCGGGGCATACTAGTAGAATCACCATTTGCCAAATAAGGCAAGCCTTGGCTGTATTTTTTTGGAAAATGTTTTTTAGCAGTAACTATTTGCTCTTCTATTAAATAGAAATTATCCAAAAGCCATTCTGCTGCAGGCGTTATGGCGTGGCCAGATTGGATACTTTCAACCAGCAGGTTGCGTACCTCCACCAAGGTTTTCTCGTTATCATCTAATCGTTTTAATAGCTTATCCTTACGTTTGCCTTCTTGTATTTTATGAGACTTAGCTACGGTAACCGCATGGGTTTCCATTTGATTAAAATTGTATAATTCAGAACGTATCGGGTCTTCTGCGATGACATTTGCAAAAGAATTACTCTTTTGGAAATATTCACGCATACGGGATAGCATTTCGAAAACTGCAGTATTTTTAATCATCTTTTTCAGTTTGTAAGAAATTGCCGCAGCAAAAAATAATTTAAGCTTATAATCAACTAAAGGGTAGCCTTCCGTTAAATTATTACAGAACAGAGCCAAGATATTATCTCCAACTCCACGGGATACTATTAATTTAATTTTGAAAAAGTGTATCGCCTTTGCTCATTAAGCATGATTATCAATTTAGTTTAAAAATTATAAAGATGCTTGTATATTATACGTTTTCTTTAAGTTAAGCATCATTATAGCTGTAAAGGAATTGTTTAGGCTTTAATTATCGGTTGTTAATAATTATAAAAAAACCTGCCAAAGTCGTTTTATTAGCTTCGCTTGATTATTACGAAGGCAATAAAGGACTTTGGCAGAACATTCTTATGGTCAATTTGGTGAGAAAACTAATCTTAAAACAAGCTCTTATAAGTTTTTTAAAACTGGAATATTTAAGCCTAACTTAGTGAACAACCGTAAAACAATCTTGGAACTGGCGTAATGCTTCCATTGCTTCACATCCATAAACTACGGATGGCCCGCCTCCCATCATAACAGCAACACCAATTGTCTCCATAATTTCTTCAGCGCTAGCACCCGCGGCTAAGGCATCTTTAACGTGAAAAGCAATACATCCGTCGCATCTAACACTTATTGCTATACCTAATGCTATAAGTTCTTTGGTTTTGGTTGTCAATGCGCCAGCTTGGGTGCTCGCCTTATGAAGGTCATTAAAAGCTTTCATGGTTGCAGGAATCTTTGATCCCATTTCACTCATTAAACTTGATAATTCCTCGAAGTTCTTTGGATAATCTTTAATCATGCCCTTGATTTTAAATGGTTAAATTTTGTGCTGAGAAATATTAATTACCTTAACAGTCTCTAATAGGAAGAAATTACAATTCTAATAAACCTGTAATTCCTACCTATCATAAGAAATATGTTATTTGTAGATAATTAATGATATTGGAGGTTTTTATTTTAAATAGATTTTCTGCTATATTATCTAGTACGAGTTTGCTAACTAAGTGTTCCTCTAAATTGTATAATCGCCATTTTATTTATAAATATTAAAATCTTGATTTTTTAGAATAGTCCACTTTTACCATTAATTATTATGCCATTGTTTTACGCATAGTGTTTTTATAAAAAAACTGACTTTCTTGTTAAAATAAATTTTATTGACATCCTTAATTTTTAATTTTCTTTTTGGAATAAATAGACCATTTTATATTGCAACAAACACCTCAGCTTTACAAATGATAAGTCACTTTTGAATTCGATATAATTTCTCTTTATTAAAGCCAATAAAAAAGCCTCACCGCATTGCGGTGAGGCTTTCCTCATCTAAATCTTTCTTGTAAATTATTTCACTTCTTCGTAGTCAACATCGGTTACGTTGTCGCCGGCGTTGGTTGATTGCTCAGATCCAGCGTCACCTTCTGGTTGACCGCCTTCGAAACCACCGTCTGCACCGGGTTGTCCCGCTCCGCCGCTTGCTGCGTACATTTCCTGTGAGGCAGCCTGCCAAGCGTTGTTAATGTTGGTCATGGCGCTGTCAATAGCAGCTAAGTCTTTAGATTCATGCGCTTTTTTGAGTTCAGCTAAAGCACCTTCTATGGCGGTTTTGTTGCCTTCAGAAAGTTTTTCGCCGTACTCCGTCAATTGTTTTTCCGTCTGGAAAATCATGGAGTCAGCTTCGTTAACTTTCTCCACTTGCTCCTTGGCCGCGCGGTCAGACTCAGCGTTAGACTCGGCTTCTTTCCGCATTCTTTCAATATCCTGCTCAGATAAACCGGAAGAGGCTTCGATGCGAATTTTCTGCTCTTTGTTGGTGCCTTTGTCTTTGGCAGACACGTGTAGGATACCGTTCGCATCAATATCAAAAGTTACTTCAATTTGCGGCACGCCGCGCTGCGCGGGCGGAATGTCAGATAAATGGAAGCGACCGATGGTGCGGTTGTCCTTGGCCATGGGGCGCTCACCTTGCAGCACGTGAATTTCTACGCTCGGCTGGTTATCAGAGGCCGTAGAGAACGTCTCAGATTTTTTAGTTGGGATGGTGGTGTTAGACTCAATTAACTTGGTCATAACGCCTCCCATGGTCTCAATACCCAATGAAAGGGGCGTTACGTCTAGCAAGAGAACGTCTTTCACTTCACCGGTTAAAACGCCGCCTTGAATAGCAGCTCCAATGGCCACAACCTCATCAGGGTTTACGCCCTTAGATGGTTTCTTACCGAAGAATTTCTCTACTTCTTCCTGAATTCTAGGCATGCGGGTTGAGCCACCTACCAAGATAACTTCATCAATATCTGATGGTTGCAGGCCAGCATCTTTCAACGCTTTGCGAACCGGCTACATAGAACGACGAACCAAAGAATCGGCAAGTTGTTCAAATTTGGCGCGAGTTAACTTGCGCACCAAGTGTTTGGG
>JBBSSO010000016.1:0-12117 GCA_038241905.1 Cytophagales bacterium
AATGAATAAAAGCTTGTTTGATATTTTGGATTTGCAACAAAAAGCTAAAGTTTGAACACGTTCTAAATGGTATCTTGATAAGTGATTTTCCTGGCAGGCATTTATTCCTTCTAAATAGGTATTGGCTTTAAACTCATGCCTGGGCTTTTTTTGGTAGCATCATAAAACAAGAATCTGCATTATCTCCAATTTTAATATTTATCCGAGCAGATACATATAAGAATATGGTTGGTAAGATTGCATCGATCTAAAAAAAAATTATTCCACAAAAAGTTATACTTTATTGTTCGTATTAATTTGCTAGCTAATGTAAGATGGATTATTTTATAAATTGCGTAATAAATAATGCTTTTTAAAGTTAGTATATTTTATACTATATAATTTAAATTAAATATTAAAAAAATTATATAATATTTAGTATTTAATCTGCATTATTCAACTGCTGTTAGAGCATATTTAGTTTTTAAGTTTGCCAGAGAGCATAGCAAGAACAAGCTCTCAATTAGCGGCACGAATCCAAGGGAAGTAGGAAAGGTATTTGCCTGTTTAAATTATTTCTTTCAATACTGAGCAAAGACCAAACAGGCGCCTGATTATAATTGAAAAGGCTTTCGTAATCTCCAAGCAAAAAAAGTTTGACCTAACCCTCAGAATTAAAAAGACTGCTTCGGCTTACAAGTTTTTTTAAACTAACTTTTGTTCGGTTACTTCTATAATTTAGGAGTAAACAGAGGGAAATACGGCGGCAACCGAGCGCACGGGATTTCTTTGGCGCATAATGCCTTCTTTCTGCCGCTATTTTCGTATATTTAATTCTTCAAACCCAATTCTGCACCTCCCTGCTTTGCGGCAGTAACGTTACCTACCCATGCCTATTAACCTAAAAAAAGTGACCTGGCTTAAAAAGGAGCTTGAGCCGCAACGGCAAGCGTTGATGGAGCATCCGCTGTATGAAAACCTGGTGGACCTAGTAGATTTGCGCGTGTTCATGGAGCACCACGTGTTTGCCGTCTGGGATTTTATGAGCTTGCTTAAAAGTCTGCAAATCCATTTAACCTGCGTAGAATTGCCCTGGACGCCCCACGGCAACGCCAGCAACCGGCGGGTTATTAACCAGATTGTGTTGGAAGAAGAAACCGACGTAGATGCCAGCGGGCAGGCCATCAGCCATTTTGAACTGTACCTGCGGTCCATGGAAGAATGCGGGGCAGATACGTCTTTAATGACGGACTTTATAGCCGGGCTGAAGCAAGGAAACACCGTGCACGCTATGTTGGAAAAACTACCAGTGCCTGCACCGGTAAAGGCTTTTGTAAAGCACACGTTTCAGATAATCCAAAGCGGGCAGCCCCACCGCATTGCCGCCGCTTTCACGTTTGGCCGTGAAGACGTGGTGCCCGAAATGTTCCGCTGCCTGGTGGGTGATATTAACCGGCGTTACCCCGGCACGCTAGACACGTTCCAGTATTACATGGACCGCCACATTCAATTAGATGAAGAAGTTCACTCGCCGCTGGCGATGCAGATGGTCACTATTTTGTGCGGCGACGATGATCAGAAATGGGAAGAAAGCCTGGAAGAAGCGCTCATGTGCTACCGCATGCGCCTGCAACTTTGGGATGGCATTGTAACCGAATTTAACACGTTAGCTGAACGTTAAATCTTTTGCCATGGTCCTGCCGTAAACCCAAGGCAAACCCTGTACCTAACCCGCAGCACCATGGAACAACTAAATTCTAACAGCGAAAACATTGAAGACACCAGCTCCCTTATTTTAAAGGCTTTTAAAGCCAAAGGCACCCAAGCCGAGGAAGTGCTTAGCTGGAAAGATATATATCCTTTTCTGCACAAAGAAGACGAGAATTACCACTACAAAGACGTGCAGAAGCGCGCCGAAGAACACCTCCGCCACCAAGGCTACGCCATGCCAGACCCCGTAGGTTTACGCCTTACGGCTAATGGTTACCAAGCCGTGCAAGACTTAGACGAAAGCAGCGACAATAATTAGGAAGCGATGAAGACGTTTTGGAGGAGTTTTGGGAAAAAGAGGCGGAAAACGCAACTCACGCTTGCTTGCCTGCTCACGGTTGGCTTAGCAACGGCTTGCACGTCGTCTAGAGACAGCGCGCCACTAGATGCGGGCCAGCCGCAGCGCACCTACCGGGCCACGCCTACCGTGCGCGACATGAACGAGCAAGCCAGTTCAGTTAACCGCAAAGTCAACATTGAAGGCCGGACCAACGACCCCGGCACCAGACCTCCCGGCCAACGCACCCAGCGCGTGCTGCCGGGCCGCCAGCCCGTTCGGCCAGATACCACCAGCACCCGCGCGCCCCAAGATACCGTCCGCAGACAGTAGCCGTTTCCGGCCTGTTTTTCTGAAAAGAGGCTGAAAACAGCTGCCTTCGCCAACTTTTTATAGAGTTGCAGAAGGCAGCTGTTTTTGTTATGTATTCTATCTGTCGTTTATCTCTCCCTCCCGCAAGTTTAGCGCTAGCGTAACTTGTGGGTTTATTACCGCAAGTTTTCAACTTGCCTTTCCTCTAACGCTTTTTTAAAATCATCCCTCCACCACCAACAAAATTCCTGTTTTAGGCCTGTTTTTCCAAAATCAGGCCTAAAACACAACACCATCGGCTCTGCCGGAAACTAAACCAACCGTGGCTACTTTTTGCTATAAAAAGCCGGATAGAAGCTTTATCTCTGCCTCCCGCAAGTTTAGCGCTAACGTAACTTGTGGGTTCCATGCCGCAAGTTTTCAACTTGCCTTTCCCCTAACGCCTGTTTAAAATCATCCATCCACCACCAACAAATTCCTGTTTCCGGCCTGTTTTTCCAAAATCAGGCCTAAAACGCAACACATCGGCTGTGCCGGAAACCAAACCAACCGTAGCAACTTTTTGCTATAAAAAGCCGGATTACAGCTTTATAACTTTCTCCCGCAAGTTTAGCGCTAGCGTAACTTGTGGGTTCCATGCTGCAAGTTTTCAACTTGCCTTTCCCCTAACGCTAGTTTAAAAACCTCCCTCAACCGCCAACAAAATTCCTGTTTTAGGCGTGTTTTTCTAAAATCAAGCCTAAAACACAACCTATCGGCTTTGCCGGAAACCAGACCAACCGTGGCGGCTTTTTGCTATATTTGCGCCATACTTTCTTTCTATGGCAGATATTTCTTACCCGCAACGCTATACCGTTACCGCCGCACTTCCGTACGCCAACGGCCCCGTCCACATCGGCCACCTGGCCGGCGTGTACATTCCCGCCGATATTTACAGCCGTTACCTGCGTTCGCGCGGGCGCGATGTTAAGTTTGTGTGCGGCTCAGATGAGCACGGCGTGCCCATTACCATCCGGGCCAAGAAAGAAGGCATTACCCCGCAGCAAGCCGTTGATAAATACCACGAACTGATTAAGCAGAGCTTCGCCGATTTTAATATTTCCTTCGATATTTATTCGCGCACTTCCTCAAAAACCCATGCCGAAACGGCTTCTGGTTTTTTTGAAAAACTGTACGCCGAGGGCAAGTTTATAGAGCAGACCACCCAGCAGTATTTCGATGAAAAAGCCCAGCAATTTTTAGCCGATCGCTACATTGTAGGCACCTGCCCCAAGTGCGGAAATGACAACGCCTACGGCGACCAATGCGAAAGCTGCGGCACGTCTTTGAACGCCACCGACCTTATTAACCCCAGAAGTACCCTCAGCGGAGAGCCGCCGCTCATGCGTGAAACCAAGCACTGGTACCTGCCCCTAGACCAATATGAGGCGTGGCTGCGCGAGTGGATTGTAGAGGGCCACAAAAGTGACTGGAAAACCAACGTGTACGGCCAATGCAAAAGCTGGATTGACCAAGGCTTGCAGCCTCGCGCCGTTACCCGCGACCTAGACTGGGGCGTGCCCGTGCCCGTGGCTGGCGCCGAAGGCAAAGTGCTTTACGTCTGGTTTGATGCGCCCATCGGCTACATTTCGGCCACCAAAGATTTAACTCCAGACTGGGAATTGTACTGGAAAGACCAAGGCACCAAGCTGGTGCATTTCATTGGGAAAGATAATATTGTGTTTCACTGTATCATTTTTCCGGCCATGCTGAAGGCCCACGGCGAATACGTGCTACCCGACAACGTACCCGCCAACGAGTTTCTGAATTTGGAAGGCGACAAAATTTCTACCTCGCGCAACTGGGCCGTTTGGCTGCATGAATACTTGCAAGATTTGCCCGGCAAAGCCGATGTGCTGCGTTACGTGCTCTGCGCCAACGCCCCTGAAACCAAGGACAATGACTTTACCTGGAAAGATTTTCAGGCGAGAAATAACAATGAACTGCTGGCTATTTTCGGTAATTTTATTAACCGCGCTGTGGTGCTCACCCACAAATATTACCAGGGCCACGTGCCCGCCCGAGGTCAGTTAACCGCTTTTGACGAAGAAGTGCTAACTCAATTAGTGGCTTTCCCAGATAAAATTGCGGCGTCTTTAGAAGCGTATCGGTTTAAAGAAGCGCTGGGTGAATTGATGAACCTAGCCCGTTTGGGCAATAAATACCTAGCCGATACAGAGCCCTGGAAACTGATTAAAACCGATGCCGCGCGCGTGGAAACCATTCTTAACGTGGCGTTGCAAATCTCTGCTAACCTTGCTATTCTCTCCGAGCCTTTTTTGCCAGAAACTGCTCAGAAACTGGGCACTATGTTAAATTACGCGCCCGGAACGTGGGAGCAAGCCGGCTCCGCCGATGTATTACCGGCCGGACACACCATCGGCGAAGCCGCTCTTTTATTTGAGCGCATTGAAGACAGCGTGGTGGAGGCTCAGGTGCAGAAATTGCTAGATACTAAAACCGCAAACCAGCTGGCCAACGCCGTAGTTGTGCCCGCCAAAGAAGATGTTTCTTTTGAAGATTTTTCTAAGATTGACATCCGGGTAGGGACCATTCTGGAAGCTGAGAAAGTAGCCAAAACCAAAAAACTCCTGAAACTGAAAGTAGACACCGGTCTGGACCACCGCACCATTGTGAGCGGGATTGCCGAGTATTTCAATCCGGAAGAAATTATTGGCCAGCAGGTGAGTGTGTTGGTGAATTTGGCTCCGCGCGAAATCAAAGGCATTGTCAGCCAAGGCATGCTCTTGATGGCAGAAAACGCCGATGGATCGCTGGCTTTCGTGCAGCCGTCAAAACCGGTTGTGAGCGGCGGCAAAGTTTCCTAACGTTATTTAAGTCCTGTTTTCGGCCTGTTTTTCAGAAAACAGGCCGAAAACTTATTCTTATAAAGGAATTCAGGAATATTTTAGTTTCTTATTTAGCCATTTTAAAAAGGAATAGGATGCTGTATAGCATTTTACAGGCTTCCCATTTACCATGGCCGGTTCCCAAGCCGGGTAAGCAAACATATTCTCAATAGCATCCTATTCAAAATTGGAACCCGGCCGATTTATTGGTGTAAAGTCTGTTAAGTTTCCCGCCTCATCCACTATAAACCTTATATGAACGAGTCCCTCCTTGCCCAAGATAGCGGCTAAGCCCGAGTATTGAACGGCATTTGCCAAGTGGGGTGAAAAATGAATTATACCTCCTTTGGACATCCCTATTTTATAAGCATAAACTTAAATGGTGTCGTCATACTTTTTCCTGATTGCGTAGCCGGCCACCTTAGCTCGACTTTTGCATTTTTTGAAATTGATAACAGCGAGAATGTGCAATACAAGCCATTTTCAATTTTCAATTTTGCATGTCGTGCTAAATCCGTGTCATGCAAAAAGCAATAAAGGGGCTAATTTAGCTCTAAAGGCCGCCTTTTATGGTTTTTAAAAATGCTAAAGTCGAGCATGATTAAGCCCATAAAAAATGGATAGACTATAAAAATCGGAATAAAATTCGTCTGTTTGAATTTTTAACCCGAACATGAAAGCTTTCTTTAAAGGTACAGTTCATCATTTTTTTAGATTGTTACGATAAGAAATGCTTAATTTCTGTGGCATTTTGGTTTATTTATTATATTTTCATTAATATAGTGAATATTATGTATTGACAATGCTGCAAGTAGCCTTAGAATATAATGTTTTTTATAAACAAATCCTTTATACCTAAGGTAAATTTCTTAAATAATTCACATGTACCAGATAAATCTACAAAAGTCATTTCAATACTTTTGGTTAATCCTCTTTATACTCAGCGCCATTGGCTGTGGTGGAGAAACTGATCCAGTAGTACCCGGAGGAACTAAAATAAAGACTACTATAGCACCAGGGCCTAAACCTATTAATGTAAGAGTAGTAGTACCTTATGCTGGAAATATGCCTGGCTTTATGAACCATAAAGCGCGTAAAGGTGCTAATCAAACCGAATTTCAGAGCAGGGTCCTTAAGTTGCTGACCCAGGTTAACCAGCCAAATAAAGAAGTCGCCAATAAGCAATTCTTTTTGGTTGAATCTGACAAAGGCAACAACCCATCTTCTTTTAAGGAACTGTATCATCTTATTGATGGAACAAAACCTAAAAGCTATTCGAAAAGTGTGGATGTTCCTAAGCTTTTTAGGGATGCAACTGAAATGAAAGAATTTGATAAATATGTTACTGTTATTGTTACAGATTTGGTGCATAATGGCTCTGTTAAAACCGATTTGTCTGCAATTAAGACTTTAATGACTGATGCTCTTGCAAAAGCTGCTCCTAAGGTAGCTGTTTCTTTATATGAAGAAACTTCAAAGTTCGATGGTGCTTTTTATCCTGCCATGCGATAGAAAAGAGGAGCGCCTGATAAGTTCTGTTCCTTATTACATTATTGTAATTGGACCTGCAAAGCAAGTAAGTAAATTCACTAAATCATTTCTTTCAGATGCGCCTGCAAACCAAGTACACTTTGGATTAACAGTCCCTATTAGTTATAGTGTTTTAACTAAACGCAATCCTAAAGGAATTATCTGGTACTCACCAGAAGATTCTTGCTGTAAATCTATAGTGGCAGATATGTCAGGCGGACCAATTGAATTTGAAGTTGGATTAAAACTGTCTAATTTACCCTCTGCATTAAAAGCACACTCCATTGTAGCACCACTTAAGGTAAATGCATCTAATGCCTCTGTTTCTATAATTGGTGGCATTAAAAAAATACCTGATAATGATGATTCTAATTTAAAAGGTTCTTCACATACTGTGAGGGTTAGAGTGTCTAATTTATCTAAGAACTCGGTAATAAGATGTACGCTACCTCCTCAAAATATCCCCAGATGGGTTAGCACTCTGAGTTTAGAAGATGATAATTATCCTGCAAGACAACAGCCTGGCACATATAAGCTTAGTAGCATTGTTAGTGGTATCCAAGAGGCTTATAATGCCTCTTACCCCCATGGTTTGCCACCCGTTTTTTCACTTACCATTCAAATAGAAAAAGACTAATAAATAATGAAAAAGTTTTTTGTAAACCTTTATGAGGTTTTTATAGGAAAATCTGAAGAGACGGGCCTTTATCGTAGTGACATCTTTCCATCAGTAGGTTTTTACACTGTATTTATAACCTTGTTGATGATGTTAATTTACTATTATGTCTTAAATCATATTTTCTCTGTTGGCCGCAACAAGCTAATACAATGGGTGTTGATTTTAATTATTAATGCCGTTGCTTGTGCGGGCATTGCTTGGTATTACTCGATAAAGCAAGGAGCAACCTTAGAAACATTCAGACTTTACTTTACATTCACAAACTTGGTATTTGGAGCCATCCTCTTTGTGTTTTTCTCTTTCTTGGGCAAGAGTAAATCAAGGTATGCAAAAGCTCAACCATCTCTTTGGCCACGTTGGTAGATTAAAGTTAAATACAGTTAGTAGGTTAAAAAATAAAATATGGCAAGGCTTTTCATTTTCGCAATAGGAGGCACAGGGGCTCGGGTAATTCGTTCACTTACAATACTGATGGCAGCAGGGGTGAAAGTTCCGAATTGTGAGACAATTGTTCCAGTATTAATAGATCCGGATACACAAAATGGGGACCTTAATAGAACAGTAGAGCTGCTTAAACTTTACGAGCAACTGCATGACACTATTGGCCCACGTGAAGGCAAATTTTTTGGCCAATCAATGCAAACTTTGGCTAGAATAGCCTCTGAGAGCAATAATTCCTTGAAAGACTCTTTTGTCTATGATTTCGGTGGTATCAATCAGAGCTTCAAAGAATACCTTGATTACAATGGTATGTCCGTTGATAGCCAAGCATTGATTGATTTGCTCTTTACAAAGCAGAGTTTGGAAGCTTCCCTTGATGTTGGGTTTCGGGGCTCACCAAATGTTGGAAGCGTTGTTCTTAATACCCTAATTGAATCTCCGGAGATGAAATATTTGGCACAAATCATCAAGGCAGATGATAGAGTCTTTTTTATCTCATCCATTTTTGGGGGAACAGGAGCAGCAGGTTTTCCTTTATTGGTAAAAAATCTTAGACATGAAGGCCAACAGCTTCCTAACCCTGAACACCGGATAATGGTTAAGGCAGGAGCGCTTGTTGTTCTTCCTTATTTCTCATTAGCTGAGCCGTCTCTAGAAGATAGGGCTGCGGGTGTGGATCACATTGATTCTAGAACTTTTATTGCTAAGACGAAGGATGCACTAAAATTTTATTCAAATAATCTGAATGGAATTGAGGCTACTTATTACCTAGGTGATAAACCAGGGAATCCACTGGTAAACACTCCTGGAAGAGCAGAACAGCGTAATGCAGCAAACTTATTAGAATTACTTGGGGCGTTGGCAATTCCACATTTCATGGATACACCAGATAAGCAGTTAGACCGTGAAAGCCCTCAGTATTTAGAATTTGGATTAGAAGGCGATAATGAAGAAATAACTTTCAAGCATTTAGCTGTTCACTTGAGGCAAGATGTAGCAAAGCCATTAATCAGGTTGCATTATTTTGCTAGGTATTTCATTAATCATATGCCAGATGATAAGCAGCAAACTTATGTCAAGATACTTAACCTGCATGAACGTTTACGTAATGATCACTCATTGCGCAGTTTAACTAAATTCTTTGAAGTATATGAAGTTTGGCTCAAAGAACTAGGTACTAATAGTAGGACCTTCAAAGGTCTTAAGGCAGACGAGACGAGCTTCAATAAAATGGTATACGATAAGCAAATAGAAACTACCTTTTTCAGTAAAGGAATCACTAGTAAAATTTTTGGGGATGAACTATCAAAGGTTGCTGGGAAAGACAAGCCTGAAGATTTAACCGAGCCAGAGGCTTTGAAGAGGCTTGTTTATTATTTTGACCAAGCAACGGAAGAACTGGTTTCCAATAAGCTCAAATACAACTGAGACGTCATAAAAAATCCTTATAAATAACTATAAAGTATCTAAGTATTCCTAACCATGCCAAAAGTACTACGCTTACATAAATCAGGTTCCAACGATGTTAGTGGTTGGGGTGTTACTACTAAAATCGCCTTAAAAGAAGCTGATGAGATACTCGACCCGGAAGGTGGCCGAGTAACTAGCGCAGCTGTATCCATCCCATCTCCCTTCGCTAGACTCCATCTGGTAGAAACATCTTTGGATTTTGTGAGACAGCGACCTGAGGAAATAAGTTCTGTTTACCATAAATTGGTAAGTCATCTATGGGATCTTTGGGAGATTATTTTCAATTACCATCAGCATGAATTGGCAAGGCAACCATTAGTAATTAGGCAATGGAACAGACAGCAGGAGTTAGCACGTCTCAATTCTAATCCAAAAACAAAAAGGCTTGCTCAGGTTCTTGATCTGTATTCCATGGACGGCACCTTCTCAAACTTTAAGGAAATTGCTCTTATCTTCTGGAAGCAACCTAACGGAACAGACTATCTATTAGGCGGAACTTCGCCACTTACTATATTGTTTCCTGCCCCTGACCTTCAGCCACTCAGTCGGGCTAATGGCACAGTTGTTCAACGTACCCAAGGAGGTGGAGTATATTTTGATAATATGTATGTTTCATTAGAAGCGCGAGAAGATGCCTTCCAAGATTACATATATGAATTATTTGCATTTGACCCAATCCTTTCAGAGGGCAAGGCTGCAAAAGATATATTGAATATATTGGAAAACAACCGATTGAAGTCCTTAAAAAGGGGTGAGGCAGTAGAATTAGACCAGGAATACCCAACTTTGTCGGACTATATTAAAAATCCAGTCTATGTAGGGTCCTTGCCTATTCGTATAAGACAGGATGAATCAATTATCAATTCAAGTGATTTCTTTATAAAAAGTACCAAGCCTCTACCTCCTAATAAAAAGACCCCGCTCGTTTTAAGACCTAATCTTAAGGCCCCTGGGAAATTATATTTCAATAAAACCCAATGGGATGAGAACACTAAAGTGCCTGTTGTTGATTCCTTACCACTGCATCAGCGCGCTCTTCCTGGCAAAGGGTTCCTTCATCCCTATTTAACGATAAACGATTTCTTGGAAGATACCTTACTCTCTGTGCCTTACGAGTTAGATAATTCAAGATTTCACACCGGAGAAGTAAACTATAAACCAGGCGCAAAGCGTAAGCAAGGTTCTCTTTTACCAGTAAAAGCACTATATTTTGAATTTTTTGAACCTAATGATTTAACTGAGCATCTAAAAATAGACTTTGAGCAAGGTTGCGTTCGGGCTACACTTCGTATTCCAGTCCAGGGCGGAGGAACTATCAACTTTGAAAGAGCATATTATGAAGACCCGAAGCTTCCTACCCTTGGACGGATGAGGAATACCAACATTGCATTGGGTATTTTCCCATTTGTTAAGGTACTCAAATACTCCAAGTATAATGACTTTTATAAAGTAATGTTGGTTGATTCAAATAGGGAACCTACACTTATAAACAAAGATGTAGAGCTTCGATTTTGGGCAGATAACCAACTATTAACTCCTGATGGAGCAGAAAGGTCTGCAACTTCTTATAAAAGGACAAGTAAGTTGAATGGTAATGGAAGCACCTATTATGAGGTTCGCAAAACACATTTTGACTTCATTGAAGTTTTCTCACCTGCTCCTGCAGAAGGAGCAGGCGTTGTGGTGCCAAAATGGATTGAAAAAAAATTAGGAACAAAGGCTTTCCGCTTTGCAGTTGATTTTGGAACAACAAATACCCACGTTGCCTTTAACGATGGAGAAGTAACACAACCTGAGCCACTAAGTTTCGGAACTACTGATCCGCCAGTGGTTTTACTTAAAAAGCCCAGCGACGAATTAAGTCAGTCGGAATATGGAAGAGTGTTCCATGGTATTGAATTTGACCCAC
Organism: Cytophagales bacterium; assembly: GCA_038241905.1. Lineage (GTDB taxonomy): Bacteria > Bacteroidota > Bacteroidia > Cytophagales > Hymenobacteraceae > Nibribacter. Next base: position 11,256 of record JBBSSO010000016.1, read on the forward strand.
GTCCCGGCTCCCCTATAGGAATTAGAGGTCTGGATGCTACTATGGAAAGGGAGTTTATTCCTCCTTTTATCGGTGAAGCGAGCTCCCCTTACGCATTCCCAATAAGAACAGCTACGTGCGAGACTTCGGAGTTTAGTGCACTTTCAACTGAGGTGCGTGAACCTAATGTTCTTGGTTCTATCAATATTGGATTTGGAGTAAATACAGAAACCAATGTTTATAAATACTATCACACAAATTTAAAGTGGCAGCACTCGCTTAATGAAGAGAACAGGCAGCGGGTATTGGCATTTTTCAGAGAGCTTCTGCTTTTGTTCCGCACAAAAGTTATTCTCAATGATGGTGATGTTGCTGCTACTAATTTGATTTGGTTTGCACCGCTTTCATTCTCAGATTTTGCACGGAATCTGTACCAAAAGGAGTGGGATTCTCTTTTTCAGGAAATATTTCATACAAAGTCAACCACTAGGCATATGACGGAGTCTGCAGCTCCTTACTACTACCTCACAAAGACAGGTAAGGTAACGCCTGGGCCTGGAGAGAATGCAGTATTTATAGATGTAGGCGGAGGCTCAACTGATATACTACTTTTCGCTAACCGCCAGCCAGCTTTAAGCACCTCCTTTAGGTTTGCGGGTAATGATCTATGGGGAGATGGTGCAGCATCTGTAAAAGGCACAAAAGACAATGGATTAGTAAGTTTTGGCGTTGATTTTACAAGGCAGGATTCAAGTGACAAATGCAACTTTCTGATGGAACATTTGATTAGGTGAATTATAGTTGAATCTTTTTCTTGGCCTGTTGTTGAGTTCCTCCTGTATATAGAGAACCTGCTCTGGGGTGAGTTCCTCGAAGCTGGATG
>JBBSSO010000017.1:0-12038 GCA_038241905.1 Cytophagales bacterium
ATCGCGCGACCATCGTCGGGCGAATAAATACGGGTGATACCATATTGATGCAGTTCCTCAATTTCGGTGGGCAAAATAACGCCGCCGCCGCCGCCAAAAATACGCACGTGCCCGCAGCCGTTTTCTGCCAGCAAATCATGCATGTACTTGAAATACTCCAAGTGCCCGCCTTGGTAACTGGTGAGGGCAATGGCTTGGGCGTCTTCCTGAATGGCACAATCTACAATCTCCTGTACTGAGCGGTTATGGCCCAAATGAATCACTTCTGCGCCCGAAGCCTGAATAATGCGGCGCATAATGTTGATAGCGGCATCATGGCCATCAAACAAAGAAGCGGCCGTGACAATACGAATATGGTTAACTGGTTTATAAGGCGGGATAACGGTAACTGACATTTGTTAGCTGGCTAATGATTGGTTTGCTAAAGTACAAAATTAAGCTGAAAAGGAGCATCTGGCGCAATTCCATCGTATTCAAAATGCTTTTCTAGGCAAGCCGTTTTTGTTTTAGGCCTGTTTTTCCAAAATCAAGCCTAAAACAGAAAATATGAGACTGTGCTTTCGCTTAAAAATAAGATTTACGTAGTTTGCCAAAAAACAACTTTCTCCATGGATGATTTACCAGTAGTAATGCCTCTAATTCCTGTGCTGGAAATTATTGGGACCATGGTTTTTGCCATCAACGGCACGCTTACCGCCGCCGATAAAAAGCTGGATCCGTTTGGAGCAGCGGTTATTGCGTTTGTAACGGCCTTGGGCGGCGGCACCCTGCGAGATGTTTTGCTAGACTTGCGCCCCATTTGGGTGCAGCAAGAACGTTTTTTACTGGTTGTAATTTTATCAGTGGTGGTGGCCATTCTGTTTCGGCGGCGGATTAATAAATTCCGGCGTACCATGTTTCTGTTTGACACCGCCGGTATTGCGCTCTTTACTATTTTAGGAATGGAAAAAGCCCTCCGGATTGGCATTTCACCGTTTATTGCGCTTGTCATGGGCGTAGTATCAGCGGTATTTGGCGGCGTAGTGCGCGATATACTGTGCAATGAAATTCCGCTTATTTTTCGGCGCGAAATTTACGCTACCGCTTGTCTGGCTGGCGGCAGCGCTTACTTGCTTTTACGTTTGGCGCCCGTGCCGGTGGGCGTTCCGATGGGCGTGGCCATTGGAATAATTTTCTTGATCAGGCTTTTGGCTGTTAGGCGAGGCTGGGCTTTTCCAACGCTATCTTCTGAATAATTTTTCATGCTGTTTTAGGCTTGTTTTTGCAAAAACAGGCCTAAAACAGCTTGAAAAATTTTATGTTTGTTATCATTCATCAAAACAAGAAAGCCAAGCAGTTTCCGGCTTGGCTTTCTTGTTTCTACGTTTCTTATTTCTACATTTTTAGCTCTTTCCAAGCGAGGGCAGCAGCACCCATCACAGCAGTATTGTTTAGACCTAAGCCCGATGGTAATATTTTTACCTTGCCTTTAAAAATATGCAGTAAGTTTTTCTCCATGTGGTAACGCACTGGGTCAAATAGAAACTCCTCGGCGCGCACCAATCCCCCGAAAAGGAATATAGCCTCCGGACTTAAATGCGCAACGGTATCTGCTAGTTTTGTGCCTAATATTTTTCCGGTGTACTCAAAAGCGTCAATGGCAATTTTATCGCCTCGTTTGGCAGCTTGGGTCACCATTTCGGCGGTTAGGTCATTAAAGCTCACGCTCCGCAGTTCTGAGTAGTCAATTGAATCGGCTAAAAGTTTGTAAATGGTGCGTTTAAAGCCCGTGGCTGAAACATAGGTTTCTAGGCAACCGCGCCGGCCGCAGCCGCACACCCGGCCAGAGCCCTTCACGTTTACCAGCGTATGGCCCAACTCACCGGCGTTGCCATCATGGCCATACACCAACTCGCCGTTGACTACAATGCCGCTGCCTAAGCCGGTGCCCAACGTTACCACTACAAAGTTTTTCATTTGCTTGGCACCGCCGTAAATCATCTCTCCAATAGCAGCCGCGTTGGCATCGTTGGTTAAGAAAACGGGAACTTTGAAATAATTATGGAGCAATTCTACCAACGGCACGGAGCCGTGCCATTTTAGGTTTGGTGCTTCTTCAATGGTGCCCGTGTAAAAATTGCCGTTAGGCGCGCCTACACCCACCCCAACCAGTTTGGCTTCACTCTCTATTTTCTTAAACTTAGCAGAGACTTCTTGGTAAAACTCGCGCAGAAAATCATGGACGGTCTCGCCATTGGTCGTCGGAATTTCTCCGTGCGCTAAACTAATGCCATCGCGGTCCATAAACCCATACTTGGTGTTGGTTCCTCCTATGTCAATTCCTAAAATTACATCCTTCATGTGTGCTTGTGTAGATTGGTGCGGCTAGACCATCGGCCCTAAGGCCCATGGTTTTGGAAAATATGGTTTAAAGTTGAAATTTAACATTAAAGCCGCACTAAGCCAAATAAATCAAGCCCGTGGGCCGATGGTAAAGATTTTTCTGGCTAAAGTGCTTTAAAACTGCGGACGCATTTTAAAATAATGCAAATCTTTTACAGGAGTGTTTTTGGTCTTTTTCTCAAAAAACAGGTCATAAACCCATCCGTAACACCTATAAAAGTATAATTAAATAACTCCTATATTTAAGCCGGCAAGGCTGGCAAAGCCCGATAAAAATGCGTATTTTTGTCTGTTAAATAACCCATCTGCTACGCAATGAGTGATCTAGAAGAAAAACAAATGAACGCCTACTCCGCAGACAGCATTCAGGTGCTAGAAGGCCTGGAGGCAGTGCGCAAACGCCCCGCCATGTACATCGGGGATATTGGAATGAGAGGCTTGCACCACCTGATTTGGGAGGTAGTTGATAACTCAATTGACGAAGCCCTAGCGGGCCACTGTGACGAGATTAACGTTATCATCCATAAAGACAATTCCGTTACCGTATCTGATAACGGCCGCGGAATTCCGGTAGATTTTCACCAGAAAGAAGGACGGTCTGCCTTAGAAGTAGTCATGACTGTGCTTCACGCGGGTGGCAAGTTTGACAAAGACTCTTACAAAGTATCGGGCGGATTGCACGGCGTGGGGGTTTCCTGCGTTAACGCGCTCTCCTCAGACCTTTTTGTGAAAGTGCACCGGAACGGCAAAATCTATGAACAGCATTACCAGAAAGGCGCTCCCCAATACCCTGTGCGCGAAATTGGGACCACTGACATAACCGGCACCCAAGTTCACTTTCTCCCAGATGCTAGTATTTTTACCGTTTCTGAGTTTAAATATGAAACGGTAACCAGCCGTCTGCGTGAGCTTTCTTACCTTAACAAAGGCATTAAAATTAACCTCACCGACGAGCGCGAAGAAACGGCCCCCGGCGAATACCTGAGCGAAACTTTTTACTCTGAAGGCGGCCTACGGGAATTTGTGGCGTACCTAGAGGAAACTCGGGTAAATCTAATTCCGGAACCCATTTACGTGGAAAGCGAAAAAGGCGGTATTCCCGTGGAAATTGCCCTAAACTACAACACATCTTACACTGAGAATATTTTCTCTTATGTAAACAACATTAACACCCACGAGGGAGGCACGCACGTAGCCGGATTTCGGCGGGCGCTTACCCGCACGCTGAAATCTTACGCCGATAAATCGGGCATGTTAGACAAGGCCAAGGTTGAAATTCAGGGCGATGACTTTCGGGAAGGTCTAACCGCGGTAATTTCCGTAAAAGTGCAGGAGCCGCAGTTTGAGGGCCAGACCAAAACCAAGCTGGGTAACTCAGATGTAATGGGCGCCGTGGATACGGTGGTGGGCGAGATCTTAAACCAGTACCTGGAGGAAAATCCCAAAGAAGCCCGCATCATTATTCAAAAAGTGATTTTGGCGGCGCAAGCTCGTTTAGCAGCCCGCAAAGCCCGCGACATGGTGCAACGGAAGAACGTTCTAGGCGGCTCAGGCTTACCCGGTAAACTAGCAGACTGCTCAGATTCTGACCCAGCCGTATGCGAACTTTACTTGGTAGAAGGTGACTCAGCGGGTGGTTCAGCCAAACAAGGTCGCGACCGGAAGTTCCAGGCCATCTTACCGCTTCGCGGGAAGATTTTGAACGTAGAAAAAGCTCAGGAGCACCGCATTTACGAGAACGAAGAGATCAAGAACATGATCACGGCCTTAGGCGTTTCTTTCGGAACGCCGGAAGACGACAAGGCTCTGAACATGACGAAGTTGCGCTACCACAAAATCATTATCATGACGGATGCGGACGTGGACGGTTCTCACATTAGAACGCTTATTCTGACGTTCTTTTTCCGGTACATGCGTGACCTCATTGACAACGGTTACATCTACATCGCGCTGCCACCACTTTATTTGGTTAAAAAAGGGAAAGAAGAACGCTACTGCTGGTCTGAACAAGACCGCATTGAAGCCGTGGCCGAACTAGGCAAAGGCAAGGACGAAAGCGTAGGAATACAGCGTTACAAAGGTTTGGGTGAAATGAATCCTGAGCAGTTATGGGAAACCACCATGCGCCCAGATACCCGCAGCCTTAAGCGCGTTTCCATAGAATCGGCGGCTGGGGCAGATCACCTTTTCTCTATGCTGATGGGCGATGAGGTAGCTCCTCGCCGCGACTTTATTGAACGCAACGCCAAATACGCTAAAATAGACGTTTAGGCAACCTATTTAAATGGCGTTGATATTAAAAAGAGAAGCCTGCCGCAAGCAGGCTTCTCTTTTTACTGTATTTTTTATCACGACAGTTTACGAATTTATGACTGCTTGTGCGCTTATGGAATTTAAAAATTTTAAACACACATCCGGCAGAAAAACTGTTTTAGGCCTATTTTTCCAAAAACAGGCCTAAAACAGAAGGTACGCTTCGTTTTTCTAGAAAAATAGAAAGAAAAATATCTTTACATTATCTTTGAAATACTGGCCTCGTCCAGCAAGAAAACCCCACCGCCATGACAACTATAAAAGCTTCTGAACAGGTAAGGAGAAGTAATTACATCAGCCGCGATTTAAGCTGGATGCGGTTTAATTATCGGGTGTTGGGGCTGGTGACAAACCCAGAAACGCCGCTATTTGAAAAGCTTAAGTTTCTGGCTATTACGGCTTCTAACTTAGATGAATTCTTTATGATTAGGGTAGGTAGTCTATATAACTATCTTGACTTTGGCAAAGAGCGAATTGATTACTCGGGCTTGCGTGAAATACCTTTCCGGAAGAAGTTGCTAGACCTGGCCCAGAAATTTGTGTCTGACCAGTATCAAGCCTACGAAGACATGCGACCCCGCTTTGAAAAAGAAGGCTTTTCCATCAGCAAGGTAGAAGACCTCACAGCCCTGGAAAAAACGAAAGCAGAAAAATACTTCATCAACACTATTTATCCGCTGCTAACGCCCATGGTGTATGATAGTTACCACGGGTTTCCGTTGATGATGAACCAGCTTCTCATTTTTGGCGTGGTCACGCGCACCACTGAAGAGGCCAAGCACCAAAGCCGTATCACGTTTGTGCAGGTGCCCAGCAACCTGAACCGTTTTCTGGAAATGCAGCGGAAAGAAAAGATAATTTTCGTGCCGATTGAAGACATTATCCGGTTTAATATTGACAAGCTTTTTAGAAATGTACAAGTAGAATCTGTGAACCTGTTCCGGATTACGCGTAACGGTGATTTTACTCTGGAAGAAAGCGATGACATGGACCTTGACTTCGTGCAGGAAGTTAAGCTGAAATTAAAAACCCGCAAAAAAGGCCGCGTGGTGCGCCTAGAGATTGAACGTGCGCCCTCGCATTACATGATGAAAGTGCTAAAAGAACGCTGGTCTATTGATAACGCCAACGTGTTTCAAGTTGACCGTTTTCTGGATTTGCGTTCGCTTTGGCAAATTATTAAGCATCCGCAGTTTAGCAGTAAAATTGATCGCTCCCCGGCGTCCATTCCCTCGCCTAGTTTGCCCGTGGGTGCCACTGAGAACCTTTTTGAATATTTGAAACAGCATGATGTGCTGCTGCATCACCCGTACAACAGCATTGAGCCGGTAATAACTCTATTAGAGAAAGCCGCCGAAGACCCGTATGTGCTGGGCATTAAACAAACTATCTACCGGCTAGCCGACAACTCCCGCGTAACTGCCGCCCTGCTTAAAGCCGCCGAGAATGGCAAGCACGTTTCGGCGCTGTTTGAGGTTAAAGCTCGCTTTGACGAAGAGAAAAATATTAGGGAAGGGGAGAAGCTGGAAAAGGCCGGTTGCTTTGTAATTTACGGCATCAGTAAATTCAAAACGCACACCAAAATGCTCATGATTATCCGGAAAGAAGGGGAGAAAGTGACGCGGTATATTCACTTGGGCAGTGGCAATTACAACGAGCAAACCAGCCGGCAATACACTGATATTAGTCTTTTAACCACGGACGATGTGTACGCCCATGACGTGTCTGAATTCTTTAACGTAATTACCGGCCACTCTTACCCCGAGAATTACGAATACCTCATTACGGCGCCCAAAGACATGCGCCAGCAGCTCATTGCCCTGATTGAAAAAGAGGCCCAAAATGCTGCTCAAGGTTTGCCTGCGGGTATTGTCATCAAAATCAACTCTTTGGAAGACAAGGAAATGATGGATGAATTTTACAAAGCGTCGCAGGCTGGGGTGCAAATCAGGCTGGTGGTGCGGGGAATTTGCTGCTTGCGGCCGGGCCGCGAAGGGTTGAGCGAAAACATACAAGTGCAGTCAATTGTGGGCGAGTTTCTGGAGCACGCGCGCATTTTCTATTTCCACAACAACGGAAACCCCACAGTGCTGGGCGGCTCCGCCGATATAATGGTGCGCAGTTTTGAACGCCGCATTGAGGCGCTGTTTCACATTGTGAACGATGATCTTAAAAAGCAGGCCATCCACATTTTGCGCTACAACTTGATGGACAACCAAAACACCTACCTCATGCGCGAAGACGGTTCTTATATCAAAACAGAGCCCGCCCCTGGCGAAGCTCCGTTCAACATGCACCGCGAATTCTTTGACCAAAACTTGAACTTGACCGATGAAGTTAGCCTTTTTTAAAAGGAAATACATCGTATAAAAATTCTCCTTAATTTCTGTTTCAGGCCTGTTTTTCTAAAAACAGGCCTAAAACAAGAACGCCTCAGCTGAGCACGTTTTAAAACCGTGCAGAGTTGGGGCGTTTTAGGTCTAATTCTCAAAAAACAGGCCGAAAACTCAAAGTTATCTAGTATTGCAATAGGAATTTAGGAAGTCAGAATGAAATCTATTCCGTAGTAGATAAGTGATGGGTGGTGCCGCGGTGGCGCTCGTAAATAGATTGGAGCATGCCGTCTTTTAGGCCAACTTCTGGTACCAGCATGCTCTCAATATGACCCCATTTCATGGCAGAAAGGTAAATTTCGGCGGCCGGAATAATCACGTCGGCGCGGTCTTCGTTGAGAAGCAAAACTTTCACGCGTTCTTCCATCGTCAAAGACGAAATATGGTCTACTACTTCCTCAATCTGCTTCCGGAAAATGGGTTTACCGGTGGTTTTTTTAGCGAGGTCGTAGATTTTGTTGATGTTGCCGCCCGTGCCAATGGCTCTGGTTACGTGGTAAAGCCGCGCGTTATTGGTTACCCAAGCTTTCATTTCTTCCCAAATTTCCACAGATTCATCGCCTTGGCGATGCCGGATTGAACCTTGCTCAAATGACCGGGAAGCTACTTTAAGGCGGTTCACGTAAATGTTAAATTCGGTGCTACCGCCGCCCACGTCAATGTGCAAATAATTACGTTCGTCTAATTGCTGCCGGATAACCATGTTAATTAAATCAGCCTCGGTGGTGCCGTCAATCACCAGAATTTGCATGCCTAGTTTATTATAAACTTCAGCCAGAATTTCGGGAGCGTTGGTGGCAGAACGCATGGCAGATGTGGCGCAAATCATGTAATCGTGCACTTCGTGCACCTCCATGAGCAGTTGCAGCGCGTGCAAAAATTTGATAAATTTATCGGCCTTGGGCCGAGAAATAACGCCGGTGGCAAACACGTCCTCGCCCAAGCGCATGGGGTACCGGATGTATTCTACCCGCTTAAACATGGTGTGTTCAGCGAATTTAAAAACGTTGGAAATCTGGCAGCGAATTGCGTTGGAACCAATGTCTATGGCCGCAATTTTTATAAAAGGTTTGGTAGATTCTTGTAGACTCATGGATAAACAAAGATAGGCGTAAAATTAAAAGCATAAGAAGGAGCGCGGTGTTTTCGGCGTGTTTTTGGAAAAACAGGCCGAAAACAGTTGAATCCTTACCATTTAGGCAACCACTTTGCTGCGTAAACTCCTAAACAGGTAAAAAGAAAGCGCAGGAATGGACTTTTTGAAAATAAGTTGTACCTTAGCAAAAGAACGGCCTCCAATCTGGAAGGCCGTTCTTCTTTTTTTTAACATCGCCCAACTCATTATAACATGGCATCAGTATCTTATTATACCCCGGAAGGATTACACAGATTAAAGGAAGAATTGCACGAACTGAAAACGAAAGGGCGCTCTGATGTGGCGTACCAATTGGCCGAAGCGCGCGACAAAGGTGACCTGAGTGAAAACGCCGAATATGATGCTGCCAAAGACGCGCAAGGCCATTTGGAGCTTAAAATTTCAAAGCTGGAAGAAGTAATTGGCAACGCCCGGCTTATTGACGAGACCAACTTAGATATGTCTAAGGCGTTGATTTTGTCTAAAGTGAAAGTGAAAAACCTGAATAACAACATGGAGGTGGTTTACACGCTGGTTTCTGAAGAAGAAGCCGACTTGGCCGCCGGTCGTATTTCTGTAAAATCTCCCATCGGCAAAGGATTGCTGGGCAAATCTGTAGGCGATGTGGCCGAGATTACCGTGCCCGCCGGAAAGCTGAAAATGGAAGTTCTAGACATTAGCCGTTAATTCATGGAAACCATTTTTTCAAAAATTATTAAAGGCGAGGTAGCCGCCCACAAAATTCTGGAAGACGACCGCTTTTTGGCTTTTTTGGACGTTTCACCGCTGGTGAAAGGGCACACGTTGGTGATCCCTAAAGTACCTGTCGATTATATTTTCGACCTAGACCCAGAAACCCTCGGCGACTTACACATTTTTGCGCAAGTAGTAGCGAAGGCCGTTAAGAAAGCTATTCCGTGCCTGCGCGTGGGCGTGGCGGTTATCGGTTTGGAAGTGCCGCATGCGCACTTGCACCTGGTTCCGCTGGCTTCCATGGCAGATTTGAATTTCAGTAATCCTAAGTTAAAGCTTGAGAAAAGCGAAATGGAAGAGATTGCTCAAAAAATTAGAGAGGCACTTTAAGAAATATAAATCACGATAGAAAATTCTGTTTTCGGCCTGTTTTTAGAAAATCAGGCCGAAAACAGAATTTTTTTTGTTGCGGATTTACGAATAATTCTTGCGGTTATTTTATCCGGCCCGGGTTTTCCGTCAGAAAAGCTTTCCAAGATTTGCCGCCGGCTTTTTGGTTGGCTCCTTGGGAGTAATGGTGGCAGAGCGCTACCGCCAACGCATCTGTGGCATCTAGAAATTTGGGGGCTTCTTTTATTTTTAAAATCTGCAACAGCATGGCAGCCACCTGTTCTTTAGACGCATTTCCGTTCCCCGTCACCGACTGCTTTATCTTTTTAGGCGCGTATTCCACATACGGAATATCTCTAGAAAGCGCTGCCGCGATGGCCACGCCCTGGGCCCGGCCTAGCTTTAACATAGATTGCACGTTAGTGCCAAAAAATGGCGCCTCAATGGCCATCTCATCCGGCAGATATTCCGTGATCAGGCGCAAGGTGGTGTCAAATATTTTCTTGAGCTTTACGGCGTGGTTGCTGTAACTTTTAAGCTGGAGCACCCCATATTGGAGCACGGTAGTTTTGGAGCCGTTCACCTCAAGTAGGCCATAGCCCATCACGTTGGTGCCCGGATCTACCCCCAGAATTAATTTATTATTGGGAAGAAGCGCGGTTGAATGAATCATAAAGTGCAAAAATACAAACAATCTGCCAGTGTACGGCTACCAGTTCGGCTTTTGGTCTGGCTCGGGAAATTGGCTGTGCTAGCACTCACGTGGTACTACCTGCGCCAAGCCATTCTAGACGCCAATACCCACACCGCGTTTGCGGCTCAAACCCTTAAAAACGTATGGCATAACCAATGGCCCGCCGTAGCGTTGGCCGCGCTGTTGCTGCCAGTCAACTGGGGCATTGAAGCTTGGAAATGGCAATACCTTTCGGGAAAAGTAGAGAAGATTTCCTATTTGGCTGCTTACAAAGCAGTGCTCATTGGCCTAACGCTTGGGTTTGTAACACCCAATCGCATGGGAGACTATGCCGGACGCATATTGGCGCTCCATCAAAAAAACCGAACCGATGCAATTGGAGCCATTTTGCTGGGCCGCTTGTGCCAGCTGGGCGCAACTGTTTTATTCGGCTCTGCCGCTATTGCTTATTTTCTACATACATACTTTATTCCGCTGGCTACGCCCGAAGGTTTTTCCATTGGCTTAGGTTTGCTCTTGCTAAACGCTTGGGGACTGGCCTTGCTTTTTAGTTTTCAGTGGGCTATTAAATTGTTAGATAAAGTGCCTTTTTTGCGTCGATGGTTGCACTATTTTGCAGTTCTGGGGCAATACAAATTCGCAGAATTGCGGCAGGTACTTTTGCTGTCCGTGCTGCGGTATGGCGTGTTCATGGCGCAGTTTGTGTTGCTGCTTTATGCTTTCGGGGTGGAAGTTTCTTTCATGCAACTGGTGTGGGGAGTGGCGGGTACGTTTCTTTTGAAATCAGTGGTGCCGTCCGTTAACGCGTTAGCAGATATTGGCATGCGAGAACTTTCTGCGCTGTATTTCTTCGGGTTGATGGGGCAAGATCCTATGCTGGTGCTGGGAGCCAGCTTATCTTTGTGGGCGCTTAACATTGCCTTGCCTAGCGTGCTGGGGTTAGTTTTTGTCTTGCCCTTAAAACTTTCTAATTCGTGATTTTGCAGATTTTTTCCCTCGCGCTGTTGCTGGTGTACGCGGTGGTTATGCTCCGTTACTGGCGAAGTTGGCATAAGATTCCGTCCGTCCATATTGGTTCCAAAACGCCAGCCACTTTTTTTTCCGTTTTAATCCCGGTTCGCAACGAAAGGCAGCAGATAGGCAACTTGCTGCAAGATTTAGAAAACCAAAACTACCCCAAGAACTGTTATGAAATAATTGTCATTGATGATCATTCCACGGATAATACCGCCGAAGTCTTAACAGATTTTAAACGGCAAAGTCGACTCCAAATTGAGTTGCTGTTTTTGGCCTCCTTTTCCGAAAAGATGCACAAAAAAGCGGCAGTGCAGGCAGGAATAGCGCAAGCCCAAGGCCCCTGGATTATCTGCACCGACGGCGACTGCCGTATTCCTGCCAACTGGTTAGCGTCCTTTAACCAGCTGCGGCATCAATCTAAAGCCAAATTAATTAGTGGACCAGTGGCGCTTTTTCCGACAGAAAATTGGTTTGAAAAACTACAAACCTTGGAGTTCGCAGGGTTGATAGGAGTAGGAGCGGCCAGTATTGAGCAAAACGCGCCCACCATGTGTAACGGCGCCAACTTGGCCTATGAGCGAGAAGCTTTTTACGCGGTAAATGGGTTTGCGGGCAATGACCACATCGCCTCTGGCGATGATGAATTTCTACTTCATAAAATAAGTGAAAAATTCACGGGCCAGGTAGCTTTTCTAAAATCTAAAGATGGTCTAGTTTCTACATCGCCGCAGGCAAATTTATGGGCTTTCTTGCAGCAGCGCGTACGGTGGGCTAGCAAATGGAAACACTATGATTCTAGTCAATCACGCTGGCTGGCGCTGCTGGTTTTAGGGGCCAATGCCGTAGTGGTTGGCGCATTTGTAGCAGCGACAATCTGCCTTTGGAGTTGGCCACTCTGCTTTGCCGCTTTAGCGCTAAAACTCATTCCGGACTTTATTATTTTAAAATCTGTTTTGGAATTATCTGACAAAAAGAAACTACTTTGGTTCTTGCCGCTGTTGCAGGTGGTGTATTTACCCTA
>JBBSSO010000018.1:0-11937 GCA_038241905.1 Cytophagales bacterium
ATCTGGATAGAGGTTTTAAAGAAAAACAGAAGCTACCTGCTGGCTTTATATGACGGACAAGCCAGCCTCAAAAAAGCCATGCCCCCTGAGTTGAGAGGCTTCCGCGATAAATTCAAGGCCTTCGCCAAAGGCGTTTTGTTAGAAGGCAAAGAAACCGGAGAGATTGCCGACCGCAAATACGTGTCAGACAAATACGAAGATGCCCTGTGGCTGGAAACGTTGTTCGTCTTTCAGTTTTGGCTCAAAGACACGTCCACCTCTTTTGAGAAAACCGATGCGGCCATAGAAAAATCTGTGTCGCTGGCCTTTGATTTAATTGGCAGAAGCGCGGTAGATTCCTTCGTTGACTTTGCCAAATTCCTTTATCAGTCTAAATAAGTCTGCATGAGCAGTAACCTGTCAGAACAAGAAAATATACCCACCTCCAAAGTGCAACGGGCTTCTAAATTTATTGGGGCTGGGGCCAAAGTAGGCGGCAATTATATAAAACATTACGCCAAAAAGATGGTGAATCCATCGCTGGGCAAAGAAGAATTGCACGCCAGCAACGCCCAAGATATTTACACATCGCTGAGCGAGTTAAAGGGCAGCGCCCTAAAAGTTGCCCAGATGATGTCGATGGACAAGAATCTTTTGCCCAGGGCGTATCAAGACAAGTTTGCCATGGCGCAATACAGCGCGCCGCCGCTTTCTTATCCCTTGGTGGTTAGAACGTTCCAAAAATCGTTGGGCGTGGCGCCCGATGTTTTATTTGAAACCTTTTCGTCTTCGGCGGTAAATGCGGCCTCCATTGGGCAGGTGCACAAAGCTACCAAAGACGGGAAAACCTACGCTGTAAAAGTACAGTACCCCGGCGTGGCCGAAAGCGTACGTTCTGACCTGAAAATGGTGCGTCCCTTTGCCTATCGTTTGTTGAACATGAACGAAAAGGAGATGGACCATTACATGGATGAGGTAGAGGAAAAGCTGCTGGAAGAAACCGATTACCAACTGGAGGTGCGCCGGTCGCAGGAAATATCACAGGCTTGCCAGCACATTCCGGATCTGCGTTTTCCGCAGTATTATCCAGAACTCAGCAGTGCCCGCATTATTACCATGGACTGGCTTGAAGGCGCGCACATCAAAGAGTGGCTGAGCGCCAACCCGTCGCAGGCAGACCGAAACAAGATTGGGCAAGCCCTCTGGGACTTTTACCACCACCAGGTGCACAACCTCCGGCAGGTGCACGCAGATCCGCACCCGGGCAATTTTATTATTCAGGAAGGCGTAGCGTTGGGCATTATTGATTTTGGATGCGTAAAAGTTATTCCAGACGATTTTTACCAAGGCTATTTCTCGCTCATCAAGAAAGATTCTCTGCTAAACGAAGCCGAGCTAAATCAGATTTTCCTTGATTTGCAGTTTATCAGCGACCAAGACACTGCGGCGGAGCAAGTGCACTTTAAAAGCGTATTTAAGGAAATGATATCGCTTTTGGGCAAGCCTTTCCACGCTCCCCAGTTTGACTTTGCCGATGATGCCTACTTTACCCAAATTTACCAGCTGGGCGACAGCATTGCCAAAGACAAAATGTTCCGTAATTCTAAGCAGGCCCGCGGCTCTCGGCACGGCCTTTTCATTAACCGGACGTATTTTGGCATTTACAGCCTGCTGAACCAATTGAAAGCGAACGTAAAAACCACCAAACCAGATTGGCTTCTGTAAAAAAAGCCAGCTGAAATAGCCTGCTCGATCAAATTCTTTAAGGCGAAGTAGACGCCAATTAGCGCATTCGGTTTGCCCGAAAACGCAAGCGCTAAATTGGCGGTTATCTCTCAAATAAAACCTCACTAGTCTTTTAGGCTGGTGAGGTTTTCTGTTTTAGGCCTGTTTTTAGAAAAAGAGGCCTAAAACAGAGATGGGATTGTGGTTATTGACTGGTCTAGCCATTTTTGCGGGCAATCCTAAAATTTAAACAAGCTTTTCAATTTGTTTCTATCTAAGTACAGAGACACAAGCAGTTTTACATATAACGCTTCCTGAAAACCTAACATATTGCTGGTAATTACCCTCCTCGGAGGGGTAGGTTTATGGGGTTTCAGAAAAATCAAAAATGGGAAAATGTTAGAACACCCAGATACTCAATCCTCAATCTACTTATTAATTTAAATGTGTATTTTGTTCAAAAATGTACAAAAAACGTATGCTGCCATGGTAGTTTACTTGTGCACGAGAGCTGCCAAGAAAGGTAAATCCTTCCTCGCATTTTATTAATTGCAGATTCTCAGAATATCAAAAGCAAACTAAATTCTCCGGTGACGCTAAAGAACACACTATGAAAAATTACTCCTTGTTTTTGATACTTCTTTTAGGACTGACGGGTTGTATACCCACAGCAGACGAACAAGAATTTCCGGCGCCTTCTCAACCGCCCTTTATGGCGCAGTTGCCCAAATTATATAGACCAGATGTGATCTTAAATGAACTGGCAAAAGGTGATTTTCACAATGGTATTATGACCTCTATTGACTTAGTTATTCCGGCAAGCCCCCCCAGGCAGTGGCTTTTTGAAGCAGTAGCTAGTACAAACAAAATACACAAAATGGTGCTTTTAAATCCTTATTATACATGTGAAGATACCAAGTTTACGTTCATTTACAACAAGAAAAAACTAATAGAAGAGATTATATCAGTGAGGGAAAATAGCTGTTTAGATTTCGTTAATAAATGGATCTATACGTACAATTATGAAGAGGGGCTTCTGGTTAGTATAACCGGTAGGAATTATTTTACCAGCGCGGGAATAGCCGGAGAAAATTATTTTGTATGTGATAACTATTTCTCTTATTACCCCAACGGTAAGATAGCGACCATCTACTCCACTTTTAGAGATGTATCGCAGACAGGGGAATACGGGTTTCAAAAAAAATCATTTATCTATGATGATAAAGGAAACATTACGGAAGTAAAGAGAGAGGAATTTCATGATAGCCAATATGATGAGAAATATACTTTTGAGTATGATGAAAGTATAAATCCCCTAAAAAACATTTACATCATAAGCAGTGTGCAGGCTGCATTACCAGGGTACGGGTATGCCAGTTCTTTAGGCCCTCGGTTTCTCTCCAAGAATTCTGTAAAGTCAATTAAAACTGAAAAACTGTACAATAATCGTCCGCCGGAGTTTGAATATTTTGACTATACCACGTTTGGGAATAGGGTAAAGGATTTTGGCAGTGTAAAAACTACCGCCCGTGGATATAGGTATGTCCTCAGTTATTCAAATTAATGGACGTTCTAAGCTCTGCAGGCGGCGGAAGCGATAACAGTGAAAGCCATAGACATGAGCCAGGGAAACAAAGCCTGTCGCTTAGTGGCCTGGACCTTCCTTAGCCCCGCACAACAACAACAACAACAACAACAAGCGTGGGCGCAGTCCTGGGGCCGGGACTGAGGGAGCAGCAGAACTGCGCATAGGCAGACGCCAGCCTATGCTTTGAACCAGGTGCTGCGGCGATAAAATAAATTTTATTGAAATTAACCGGACAATGTGGCAAATAATAGCTAACTATGTCCCATAGAATGCACGGGGTGCTTAGTGAAAACTAGGCTGAGATAATACCCGACACCTGATTTGGATAATGCCAACGGAGGGATGCAGGATGTACCACTTTTGCTGGGTGTACTCCATTCCGTTGGCCTGTTCAACAGAGTGGAGTTTTTATTTTACCGCCACCCAGACCACATGGAAGTAGAGAAAACAGCCGCGGACTTAATTCCGCAAAGCCAGCAAAACTGGCAGAACCGGCCGGAATGGTTTTTTAACCGCGCCCACACAGATACCTACGAGCTTTGGTACGAAGGCCGGTACAAGCGAGCCGAAGTGTGGCAAAAGAAAGTAATGCAGCAGCTGGTGTCCAAAGACCTGCGGGTAAAGGAGCTTCTGGAGTTTGGCTGCGGCACCACCCGGTTTACCCGCTGGTGGCATGAGATTGGCCTAGAGGCCACCGGAGGTGATATTTCGCCCCTGATGCTGTCGCAGGCCATCCACCTTTTTGAGGGCGACCTGGTCATGGCCGATTCGCACCACATGCCTTTCAAAGACCACACTTTTGACGCCCTCGCCTTCATTACCACCTTTGAGTACTACCAAGATCCCGTAAAAGTCATCAGGGAGGCGGCCCGCGTGGCTAGGTACGGCATTGCCATGGGCATGATGAACCGTAATTCGCCCAAGGTGGTGCGGCGGCGTGTGCAGCAGCTGTTCGGCAAAAATCCTTTTTACGTCACCGCCACCTTTTACACGCCCCAAAAGCTGACCGCCCTTATTGCTGAAGCGCTGCAAGGTCGGGAGTACACCATTGAATGGTCGTGCACGGGCCTGCCGAAGTGGTTTCCGGTGCAGCAGTGGAATTTACCCTTTGGCGATTTCTTTGGGCTGTATGTCACCCTCAAAGACGTGGCCTAGATGGAGGAGAAACTAGGAAAACTGGACCCCGCGCTGTTTGAACAGTTCATCCGCCACCAGTGCGGGGCAACAAGAGACGAGGTGCGGGTAGGGCCACGGTTTGGTGTAGACGTGGCCATTATAGACCTACCCGGCGAACTGGCCCTGGCCGTTACCAGCGACCCGCTGTCCCTTATTCCTTCGCTGGGGCTGGAAGAGTCGGCGTGGCTGTCGGTACAGCTAATGGCCAACGACATGGCCACCACCGGTTTCGCGCCCATGTACGGGCAGTTCGTGCTGAACCTGCCGGCCACCTTCTCCAAAAGCGATTTCCAGGTGTACTGGTCGTACATAGACAAATTCTGCCAAGACCTGGGCTTGGCGATTACCGGCGGCCACACCGGTTTCATAGAAGGCCAGAACTCCACCATCGCCGGCGGCGGCACTTTCTTTACGGTGGCCCCCAAAAGTCAGCTACTGGTGTCTAGCCACGCCGGGCCCGGCGACTCGATCTTGGTCACGAAGGAAGCGGCCCTATCGGCCACGGCCATTTTAGCCCTAAGTTTCCCAAAAACCATCCAAAACAAACTGGGCATGGAAACGCACCAAGACGCCTGCCGCCTCTTTTATGAAACCTCGTCTCTGAAAGACGCGCTGGCCGCCGCCGGCCGCGGCGCTCGGCACCCTGATGTCACGGCCATGCACGATGTCACCGAAGGCGGCTTGCTGGGTGCTATTTACGAGTTGGCCGTGGCGTCGGGCAACGGTGCTGTCGTGTACCGAGAGCAACTACCTATTGGCCGTGCCCAGCAGGCGGTTGGTGACTTGTTTGCCATCGATCCGCTGTATTGCGTAGGGGCGGGGGCCATGATCATCAGCTGTAAGCCAGGCACGGCCCCGGCCGTGATAGAGCGGTTGCGCCAGGAAAACATAGCCTGCGTAGAGGTGGGCCAGCTGCAGGAGCAAGCGTACGGCCTACGGCTGGTGGACCACGAGCAGGAAAAGGAATTTTTGTACCTGAAAGAAGACCCGTACTGGGCGGCTTTCTTTAAGGCTTATGCCGCGGGATGGAAATGACGGAGATGAAAAGGCCGCTGCGCCCGGGCATTTACCTGGTCGTGGACCCATCTATGGAAGAGGCGGAGCTGCTGCGCAAATTGGCCCTGGTGCTGCAGGAGAACATTGCCGCCGTTCAGATCTGGGATAATTTTTCTATGGGGCAGCAGAAGGAGCAGCTTATTCAGAAAGTGCTGAACTTGGCCCACGCCCGGCAGGTGCCGGTGCTCATCAACAACCAGTGGGAACTGTTGCGCGGCTCTACTTTAGACGGCGTGCATTTCGATGCCGCTCCGGCCAATTTTGCCGCGGTGCAAAAAGACGTTGGCCGTCCCTTTCTGGCCGGGGTAACGTGCGGCAACGACCTGTGGGTGGTGCAATGGGCCACCGAGGTGGGGCTGGACTACCTCTCTTTTTGCTCCCTTTTCCCTTCCGCCACCAGCACCAGCTGCGAGCTGGTCAACTTCGCGTCAGTGCTGGAAGCTAGAAGAATAAGTGGGTTACCTATTTTTCTGGCGGGCGGCATTAAGCCCGACAACCTGCCGGAACTGGACGGGCTGCCCTATGACGGCATTGCGGTAGTATCTGGCATTATGGGCGCCGCCGAACCTGCCGCATCGGTGCGGGCCTACGCAGACATATTAAAACAAAAGAAACCATGAGGTTAGAAACGATAGCCAAGCTTTGCTGCCCCTTTGACAAAGCCGATTTGGAATTGACCATCATCACCAAAGACGCCGCCGGCAAAATAATAGAAGGTCTGTTGGTCTGCCCCACCTGCCAGCGCGTGTACCCGCTGGTAAAGGGAATCCCGATCATGAGTCCGGATGAATACCGCGAATTTAAGCTGGAGCAGCCGCTGCTAGAAAAATGGCAGCCCTATCTGAATGGCAAAACGTTCGAGAATTTTCGGCTGCTGGCTCCGGGTGGCTCCCTTACGAAGCCAGCCCTTGGGCCATTGGGGAACGGAAAAGGAAAACTATAGGATAAGCCGGCCCACGCAACCGTTTATGCTGCGTTTATGGCGTTAGGGCCAAGTTTAAAGCCTGACGGGTCTCTGTCTGCCTAAGCGCCTCTTTTCTAGGCCTTTTAGGCGTGGCTGCCTCTTCCTGCTCTGGCAGCTCCAGGCAGAAATTAGAACGCGGCAAGCAGCTTTTTGGTAAAATCTCGTATAGCCTTACATGCCAAAGATTCTGCTGCAACTATTTCTACTTCTGTTCTTTACCGGTGCTGCCAACGCCTGGGGCTTTTACGCGCACCAGCGCATAAACCGCATTGCCGTGCTCACGCTGCCGCCCGAGATGGTGGGTTTTTACAAGCAGCATTTGCCTTATATTACGGAGCAGGCCGTGGCGCCAGACAAGCGCCGGTACGCCGTCCCCGAGGAAGGGGCGCGCCATTTTATTGATGTAGACGCCTACGGCGATAGCGCTTTTTACAAATTACCCCACCGTTGGGAGGAGGCTGTGGCCAAGTTTACTGAAGATACCTTGCAGCGGCATGGCATCGTGCCGTGGCACATTACTTTTATGCAGTACCAACTAACCCAGGCTTTTACTCAGCGCGACATTCCCCGTATTCTAAGAGTATCCGCAGAACTGGGCCACTACATTGCCGATGCCTGCGTGCCGCTGCACACCACCCGCAATTACAACGGCCAATTTACGGGGCAACGCGGCATTCATGGGCTGTGGGAAAGTAGGTTGCCAGAGCTTTGGAGCCAAGACTATGACTTTTTTCTAGGCCAGCCGCAGTATTTAAAAAATCCATCGGCCACGGCCTGGCAGATTGTGGCCCGTTCAAACGCGGCCCTAGATTCGGTTTTTTCCTTTGAGAAACAGATCACCCAATCCTTTGCCGCAGACAAAAAATACAGCTTAGAAGAACGCGGCGCCAGCACCATTAGCGTCTATTCTAGAGAATTTAGCCAAGAATACCACCGCGCGCTGAGCGGACAAGTAGAACGGCAAATGCGGCTGGCTACGCACTTGGTGGCTAGTTACTGGTACACCGCCTGGGTCAACGCGGGCCAACCCGATTTAAGCAATTTAGTACCACTTACGCCTGATCAAAAGCTGCAACTAGAACAAGCCAAACCCAGTTACCAAACCGGCGGACACGATGAAATACGCCAGTAGACAAAACCCTGTTTTAGGGGTGTTTTCTGAAAAACAGGCCTAAAACAGCCAAGTCGCTTGCAAAGGCCGTGGTTATTTTAGTAAATTGACATCGGTTAATTCACGGCATACTTCTTTTGAAGCATTTTTGGAGGTTTTGGAATCTCGTTTTGGTGCTGAGAAAAGTTGGCCTTCAGCGTTTTTTTTAAAGCCGATGGTTTGCCGAGAGCAAGAAAAAAAACTGGTGCCACGCCATCATTTAAAAATAGGGTAATTATCTAGTATGCAGCTTCTTAAAGTGTCTTTCCTAAACTCCAGTAAATGCGTGATGGCTTCTCTGCTTTTGGGAGTTTTTACCTTGTTTTCTTGCCAAGAAAAAGTGCCAGAGGCAGCCACCCAGCAAACCCCTGATGTGCCTACGGAGATAAACACCACCGCACTGCCCCAAGAGCCTTTGTTTGAAATCAGCTACCCAGAAAACTCGCCATACCAAGGATTGACCGCCCCTGACGGCGAACTTGATAATCCGTTTGATAAAATCCCGGCCATCGCGGAAGAATACAAAGAAAGCCCTAATTGGGCCGATAAACACGCTGACATTAACGGCCTACTGCTCCAAAACCAAAGCAAAGCCTATTATTTTGTGCTGCAGCAGCAGGCCGCTAATGAAATGTTGCGCCATGAGCTGTTCCAGCATTATTACCAAGACCCCGGCAACCAAAACGTTCTAAAAGCAATCGGGACGTACACTGAGCATTTGCAGGAAGCCAATTCAGTAGATTCTGAATTGATTTACAAGTGCCTTCGCGCCCTGCGCGATCATTGGTCGAAGGAAAGGATTGCGCAAGTAGCTTTATCCACGGCGGCGCGCGTGGCGGCCATTCCTGTTGCATCGGCGGCAGACACAACTACCCGCAACGGCAGCTACCGCCAGATTTACGCGCGCGAGCTCAAGAAAATGGGGAACCGCATGCTGGGCGAAGGCTAGAAAACCCAGCAACTTTATCGGTATCATTTTTGTATGGGTATGGCAGGCTCCGTTGAGGGGCGTTTGTACCAGAACCGCTTGGCAGGTCTGGGCCCTATTTAAAACCAATTATGGAAGAGAAGAAAGAAAGCAAAAAGATAGTGAACAGCCCTTTTCACGTGCGCTTGCCCATGTATTTGGGGGCAGCAGTTGCGCTGGGCGTGTTTCTGGGCGCTACTCTTTTTCAGCCGAGTACCAACAATCCGCAAGGCACCGCCCGGGGCTACCTTAAGTTCAGGGAAATTCTAAGTTACATTGACCGCGATTACGTTGATACCGTTAACACAGAGGAGCTTTCACAGTACGCCATCAGCAAAATGCTGGAAAAACTTGACCCGCACTCGTCCTACATCCCCAGCAAAGAAGTAACCTTGGCCCGCTCTTATTTAGAGAGTGATTTTGACGGCATCGGGATAGAATTTAATATTTTTAGAGATACGTTGTACGTAATTGCGCCCATCAGCGGCGGCCCATCTGAGCAGATGGGCATTCAGGCCGGCGATAAAATAATTGAAGTAGAAGGCAAAACCATTGCTGGCGTTAACATTACCAACCAGGCCGTTTTTAAAAGTTTGCGCGGCCCTCGGGGCTCAAAAGTAGACATAACCATTCTGCGGCGCGGCGCTCCCAAACCGCTCCAGTTTACTATAACGCGGCGCAAAATTCCGTCGGTTTCAGTAGATGTGGGTTACATGGTAGATGACCAGACGGGCTATATTAAAGTGAGTCGGTTCTCTAACGGCACGTTTCCGGAGTTCAAGGCCAAGATGACGGCCCTCAAAAAACTGGGCATGAAACGCATGATTCTAGACCTGCGCGACAACCCCGGTGGTTACCTAGACCACGCTACGCGGATGGCTGACGAATTTATTTCTGGCGATAAAAAACTGGTGTACACCGATGGCAAAGGAACCAAATTTGATTCTGATTACTACGCCAAAACCAAAGGAGATTTTGAGACTGGGCCCGTGGTGGTACTCATTAACGAAGGCAGCGCCTCAGCCTCTGAAATTCTGGCAGGCGCCCTCCAAGACCATGACCGCGCGTTGATTGTGGGCCGTCGCTCGTTCGGAAAAGGCCTGGTGCAGATGCCCATTAACTTGTCTGACGGCTCTGAGCTGCGGTTAACCATTAGCCGGTATTACACGCCCAGCGGACGTTCAATCCAGAAACCTTACAACCCAGAAAACAGTGCAGAATACGGCCAAGACCTTTTAAACCGGTTTAAGCACGGCGAAATGTTTAGCCAAGACAGTATTCATTTTGATGATTCTTTAAAATTTGAAACCAGCAAAGGTCGCACGGTGTACGGCGGCGGCGGCATTATGCCCGACGTGTTTGTACCCCGAGATACCACCGATAACAGCCCGCTTTTGCTAGAACTTTACCGCAAAAACGTATTGCGCGAGTATGCTTTCAATTACTATCGTGATAACAAAAAGATGCTGGAAAAAACCTTGCTTCCAGATTTCAAAGCCAATTTTACCGTCACCGATGCCATGCTCCAAGGCCTGCTGAGAGATGCTAAACGCGCCGGTATTGTGGTAGATGAAAAGCAAATGCAACGCTCTAAACGCACCATCAAAAACAATCTAAAAGCGTTTATTGCCCGCAGCCGGTATGAAGCCGAAGGTTTTTACCCCGTACTCAATGAGCTTGATCCAGATTTCCAGCGCGCGCTCAACTTGTTTGACCAAGCCGCGCAGATAAGTTTAGGGAAATAAAATACTTATATAAAAGCGCTACAGATTTTTCTGTAGCGCTTTTTTTTCGCTCTGGGTTTGGGTGAATTTTAAAAAGTACTGATGCAATCTTCTGGTTAATCCGTATAACTAGGATTCTTGTTTTAGGCCTGTTTTTCCAAAAACAGGCCTAAAACAAACTTTAACTTCTTGTGAATTGATAAAATAATACTCGTGCATCTTCACTTTTTAGCGTATTAAAGAGATGGCATACTATTACAGGTTGGGCAATATTCCGCACAAGCGGCACACGCAGTTCCGGAAGCCAGACGGCAGTTTGTACCATGAGCAGCTGGTGGGCACGTTGGGTTTTTCGGGGGTTTCTTCTTTGTTGTATCACCAGAATGCACCTACCAGAATTACCCGCATTGGGCAGCCGGTTCCGTACGGTTCCAAGCAGTCAGATGTGCCTTTGGCGCCCTTCCATTTACGGCCTTTTACCGGCGAGTCTACCGGCGAGGATTACTTGAGCGCCCGTAAAACAGTCTTGATGAACCAAGATTGTACTATTTCTATTTGCTTGCCGCGGCAACGGCAGATGGATTATTTCTATAAAAATGCTTTAGCCGATGAAATCGTTTTCATTCACGAAGGCTCCGGCGAATTGCATTCCCAGATGGGCCGTTTGGTAGTAGCCGCCGGCGATTACGTAGTTATTCCGCGCACCATCATCCACCAATGGAAATGGAACGAAGGCCCCGTACGGTTGCTGATTACGGAAAGCTTTAGCCCCGTGGAAACGGTGCGGCGCTACCGCAACCACTTCGGGCAGCTGCTAGAACACAGTCCGTACTGCGAGCGGGACATTCGCCCGCCGCATGAATTGCTGGTAGATGACACGCCCGGCGATTACCTCGTCCAGATTAAAAAAGAAGGCTTTCTGCACCAATATCACTATGATTTTTCGCCGTTGGATGTAGTGGGTTGGGATGGATATTTTTACCCGTATGCGTTCTCCATCCATGATTTTGAGCCCATCACAGGTCGCGTGCACCAACCGCCGCCCGTGCACCAGACCTTTGAAACGAAGGGTTTTGTCATTTGCTCGTTCGTGCCGCGTTTGTTTGATTATCATCCGTTGGCCATTCCGGCGCCTTACAACCATTCTAATGTAGACTCAGACGAGATTTTGTACTACGTGGCGGGCAATTTCATGAGCCGGAAAGGGGTTGACATCGGTTCATTTACCATCCACCCCAGCGGTTTGCCGCACGGTCCGCACCCGGGCACGGTAGAAGCCAGCATCGGTAAAAAAGAAACGCATGAATTAGCGGTTATGATTGACACATTTAAGCCACTGCATTTAACCGTTGACGCGCTGGAATTCTTAGATGAAAACTACCCCATTAGCTGGAACCCAGATATTGGAACTACTTTTCCTAGGCCAGCGGATATGATGGATTAGCTGTTTTAGGGCTGTTTTTGGAAAAACAAGACTAAAACAGGTTTTGTGAGAGATACGCAGGGAAGTTTTTAAACTTCCTTCATTTAAAAACCACAAGTTACGCTATCGCTAAACTTGCGGTAGGTGCTTTTCTCCCGCAAGTTTAGCGATAGCGTAACTTGTGG
>JBBSSO010000019.1:0-11851 GCA_038241905.1 Cytophagales bacterium
GGTTTTGTCTGATGTAAATGGCAGTCCTAAAAAATACACCACCAGCGAATGGCCTAAGTCGCGTTTAATGGTATCGCCAAGAATTGGTTTTAACTTGGACGCCTTCGGCGATGGTTCTTTGCAAGTACGTGGTGGAACGGGTATGTTCAGCGGCCGGGTTCCTTTTGTTTGGCTAACCAACATGCCTTCTAACTCAGGCGTTATCCAGAACACCATTGAGCCCAACGGATATGCTACCGTTTCTAAATGGATTGGTGACATCCGCTTTAAAACAGATCCATACTACTGGTTGAACAACACCCCGGCTAGCGCGTCTAACGTGTTCATCAAAAACCCAAATGCAGGCGTACCAAACAGCTTTGCCTTAGTTGACCAAGACTTTAAAATGCCGAAAGTTTGGAGAACCAGCATTGGAGCAGATTATACCATACCGGGTACTCCTTTAGTGGCTACCGCCGATGTACTTTACACCAAAGACATCAATTCTTCTTACCAATTTGGGGCCAATAGACTAGAATCTACTACGCCTATTAATTATGGTAATACCGCCGAGAATGACACTAGACCGTACTACCCAGGTGGAGCCCAGTCAACCAAATATAACCCGGCAGTTAATGCAAACACCGGCATTGTCTTAACCAACACCAACGTTAAGGGGTACTCTTTTAGCGCCACCGCCGGGTTATCTATGCGTCCGCGCAAAGGCTTCTTCGGTTCAGCGTACTACACGTACTCAGAAGCGAAAGATGTTACAGGCAACCCTGGCTCTAACGCATCTTCGGCGTGGAGCGGGAACCCAACTGTTTTCGGTCCTAACGAGCAGACGCTAGCTAATTCTCAGTATGCAGTACCGCACAACGTGGTAGGTACTTTGTCTTACCGCCAAGCGTACTTAGGCCATTTGGCTACCACCATTTCCCTGTTCTACAACGGGTCACACCAAGGTCGTTTCTCCTATGTGTATGGCAATGACTTCAACAATGATGGTATCAACGCCGACTTATTGTACGTACCAAACGATGTAGCTAACCTTAACTTTGTAGATCTTAAAACGGGCAGCGGTGCTACAGCCAAAACGTTCACGGTGGCAGAACAACGCGCCGCTTTTGACGCCTACATCAACAATGATGATTACCTAAGCACCAGACGCGGTAAATATGCTGAGCGGAACGGAGCTTTGACGCCTTGGTTGAACCGCTTTGATGTTCGCTTGTTGCAAGATTTGTTCATGGACCTAGGAGGCAAGCGCAATACGCTTCAGTTCAGTGCAGACGTAATGAACGTTGGCAACCTGATCAGCTCTGATTGGGGAATTCGTCAGCAGAACAACGGCGCTCAGAACTTACTAAGAAGCACCGTTAACTCTGGGGGCGTTAGAAGCTTTACCATGACTACTATTTCTGAAAACGGCCAAACGGTATTGCCTACCAAAGCTTTTAGAGATGTAAACACGGTTTCTACTACGTGGTACATGCAACTAGGCCTTCGGTATATCTTCAACTAACCTTTAGTTAGGTTTAAAACTTTAATGGTCGGCGCAGGTACCTGCGCCGACCATTTTTTTTCTTAAATAAAGCTCAAGGCAAATCCTGCTCCCTTTCAAGGACTTACCTGCGGCGATGTTTTTTTTACTTAGACAGACGCATTAAAATTTGGCATTTACTAAAAAGCAGATTACATTTGCATCATCAAAACCAAGGGGGATTAGCTCAGCTGGCTAGAGCGCCCCGATAGCAATCGGGAAGGTCATCAGTTCGACTTTTCTTTGTTCTTTTACATTTGGGGGATTAGCTCAGCTGGCTAGAGCGCTTGCATGGCATGCAAGAGGTCATCGGTTCGACTCCGATATTCTCCACGTTGATTTAGAGGCACTTACACTAAAATTGTAAGTGCCTCTTTTTTTTTGGGTCACACAATAGTACACACAACTTTCATTTCAGAGGTTTTGACTTCCCAAAAGTCAGGCTTACTTTTTTTCTTCAGCTTCCATCTCTATAATGAGCAACCGCCTATACGCGGTACATGATCCGCCGGGAGGTCGGCCAGTGGAAAGAAGAAAAGAAACTAGCTGAGCCTTAAATCTGGCAGCACTACTGGCAAATCAAAAGCCCCGCTTACCAATGCTAGGAGGGGCTTTTTCGTGTTTGCCTCGCGCGCGCGCGCGTACTGGTGCAGCGTTTGCGGAAATAGCCATAAATCGCGGCTTGCTCTTTTCTTGCTTAAATTAAAAACATGGTCAATAAAATGCTAATTGCTACCATTGCTAGGAGCTACGCCGTACTTTAGCTTGTATAATTCATCATAGCTCAGCTTTGAAAGGTCTGTAGTGGGTTGTTCCAATTGGCCCGATATTTCCACGGCTTTAAAGTTGCCATACTTCTTAGGGAGTAGTTTTGAAGCCATCCACTTGCGAGCATCTATTTTAATACGTAGCCGCTCCAGGTCTAATTGAGTTGTGGCCGGTTCATTGTCTGCCAGGTCTAGTATTTCATCAAAAAGATCGTCTGCCATAAGCCGCTTGGCTTGGGCGTAACGGTTGGTAAATTCGGCTTTCAAAGGATCTGCCAACCAATTGAGCAAAGTTCTTTTAGAAGGCATCTTTGGACCTACGCAAATTTCGCGCATGCTTTTGGCATCCATTACCATGCAAATAATCTGGTCTGCCAATTCCTCGGAAAAGGCTATAGGGGTGTTTTCTTTTTTCATGCTTTTATGTGCTTTAGACTTACAAGTTATTCCCTGCCTTGCGGCCAATCCAATCTACGTACTTTAGGACCGCTCTGTGCCACCAAGACCACGGTTTGCGGGCTGGGTTTCCAGCGCCGCTATTCTCTTTTTTACGTTTTTGATATGTTGCACCAAGGCCTGACCAAACGGCCCTTCAGCACGTGCTTTGCTGAGGTGGCAATACTGCGTAATCAAATCAAGGTGCTGTTGGCGGGCCTTTTCGTAATCTCCCATGGCTAAAGTTTAAAGATTAAGTGTTTCCGGATATTGGCTTTCTCTACTTCTCGCAGCCGCCGGGATAGGGCGGTAATCTGTTGTCTGATAACCTTACCCTCCCTGCCAATGCGCTGGGCACCGGACAGGGCTTGGTAAGTTTCGTTTAGGGTGCTTACCTCAGCTGAAAGAAGGGCAAGCCGTAGACGGGCCTCTTTGGGGTCCATTAGTAGCGGATTCTCCCAGCTTTTCTGTCTAGGGCGCGTTTAAATAGGTGAAGGTCAAGCGAGGTTTTGTAACCGGTTCCAATTTGATGTTTCTGGATTATGAGCGCAGCATTATTTGCCTCATAGTGAACGAGCTGAATGCCGAATCTTTCGCTTAGTTGCGTAATCTTTTCTAGAGCGGCAATAGCCAACTGGTAAGCCTCTTTGTCTTCAGGCGTAGACAGGTAGGAGCTTTGGGCCTTTATGTAGCTTTCCAGTACGGCCTCCTTCATTACTGCTTGGCCGTGTATTTCTTCAAAGTCTGCCAGGTTTAAAGGGCTTACCGGGTATTGACCTCTTTTGTGCGCCCGGTTAATTGCTTTTAAGTGGTCCAGCTCAAACTGGAAAGAAGAGTAATCCGGTACTTCTACCAAGTCTCTCCATTTTTCAGCACTTAGCGTAATTCCATCAATTTTTTTAGGCTTACCGCCGGTAATGCGTTCGCGTAAATAGTTGTCGATGGTTTCCTCATTATGGTAAAGGAGGTTTAAACTATTGAGGGGTAAATCGCCTAAATCTAAGTCTCTGAATGAGGCAAGGCAAGCACTGATTCTTTCCTCAGCATCCTTTTTAAAAGTTACAAAAGCACTGATCTGTTCCTCATTTCTCTTAAGTAGGATAGGCGCTGTTTCGGTAATCGTTTTTTGTGACATTGTTTTATGGTTAAAAATTAAAAATTGTATGGATTCTTTCTTATCCGCTCAGCTGCCTTGGCGAACGGGTGTAAATTGGCCTCTCTGTTTTCGGCGCTGTATGCTTCCACGGCTCCGGCCAATCCTTTGCCGGTAGTAGGCGCGGCGGGTTGCGTGTTTCCCTTGGCTACGGCTGGGTACTTATCCTTTAGTCGCTGGGCGGTCAGGTCGGCACCGGCCAGTGGGGCGGCTGGAGTAGCGGGCTGCACGTTGATTTTCTTAGGGGCCACCGGCGCCCGCTTGGCCGCGGCTGTCTTCTGGGCGGCTCTTTCCCGCTTTTCCTCTAGGTCTGCGAAGGCCACCAATGCCAGCATAGCGCTCATTTCTGCATCAGAAAAGGAATCTTTCTTGGCCACCGGCTTGGCTGTTTTTGAGGAAACAGGCTTGGAATCCACAACCCACCACGTTTTACCCTCATTAGCGGCAAAGTGCTTTTTCTGGAGTTCTTTGTTTCCCATCATCGCCTCATATTCAGCTTTGGGAATTGAGTTTGCCGGGCCCATGCCAAGTTTGGACTTAATGCCGTTCACTAGTGAACCTATACTTTTGGTTAATGTGTTCATATTGTTGCGTTTCAGTTGGTTGTACTTGTTAAATTTACTCAAACATATTGCTTCTACAAAGTAAAATGCTATCTTTATTGCGTTTCGGTTATTAGTTTTTTGTGGTTTAATTGGTTTATGCTGCTGAGTGTAAAAGTGTCGGCGGGTTATTCTCAAAGGCTGTGCCCTCTAGAATAGATTTAAGGCGTTGGAGCCGTTCCAGGTGGGGCAATGCCGCCCGGTGTACGTTATTGGCTTTGAGGTATACCAAGTGCGACTGAATGAAGAGCGCCGGGTTTGTAATTGCCGCCCATGGGTAAAGCTGGACCGGTCCAGCGGGGGGCGGGGTTGTGGCAAAGAATGTTTCCAGTTCTACTAGATCCCACCGCTTAGTTTCTTGCGCTTTGTAAAGGCCCACCCGTTCTGGTTTAGCCGGGGTGTTTTCGGCCTGTTTTTGCGAAAACGGGGCTAAAACGGGGGCGGGCTCGCAGGCGGTGGGCGGGTCAGGTTCTTTGGGCTCTGCTTTCTCTTCCGGTGCGAAATCAGTGTAAGGAAACCTTACCAGGTAATCGGCTAAATCCAGCCCGCCTGCTTTCTCTTTTTCGGTGGCGTTCGTTTCCAGAAAGTCCGATGTATGAAAGTTGGCTAAATAGGAAAGTTTTCCCGCCTTTAGGCTCCATTCGTCAAAGGCTTTTAAGTCAGGAAACAGGCAGACGGACCGGCCTTTAATGGCAGCTAAGCGCCGGGGGTTGTTGGTGCTAAAATTGCTTTTACTGCCAACTGCTAACCAAACGAAATCAGGAAAACAAATACTAGCGATAATTGCCGTTTTAGGCGCCTCTACGATGGCCACGGGTTTGGATGGGTAAACACTCAGTAGGTGTTCACCAAACAGGCACGGCCAGCACTCTGGGTTCTCTAGATAGGTAGTAAGCCAAGCGGGTTTCTTTTCGGTGTTGGTTTTACGCCCGTACTTAAATTCCAAGTGTTTATGAACCCATCCGGTTTTACTTTGCTTGCCGCCGTCCTTATCAGTGTAAGAGCCGGTATGACCGTTTGTCTCAAAGTGCTTAACCTGACCGGCGCGGGTTCTGCCTTCTTGGTCCTTTATCCAGAATATGGCAGCGCCGGGCCAGCGTTCGTTGCACGTGCCTATTTCATATTCACTAATGAGCCGTCTGGTAATGGCAGGCCCGAAAAGTGAAATTAGGTACTGTACAAAAGTGTTAGACTTGAACCCGGTGAACCTACTGGCTACAAAATCGGGATCTATGAAGGAGGGTTTCTTTTTAGGCTCTGGTTTCCGCTCCCTTGCAGGGGCTTGTTTTTGGTCTGGGTTGGCTTCAAAGAAATCGCGCGGGCTGGAATGATAGCCACAACTTGTTTCGCTATTGCACCGGCCAACATGGTCTGCCAGGTACTCATTGGTATCAATATTAATGTAGCGGGCAAACTGTTTCTTTGTTCCGCACGATGGGCATGTATGCCGGGTTCCCTTGCCGGTGCCGTATGGTTCTAGCGTAAAGGTATGGTTTTGCATAATCAAGAATTAAGGATAAAAAAGGATGGGTTTGTGAAAAGAGTGAAAAGCGTGCACGCTCAGAAACATATTTTTTAAAGGGGTTTTATTTTATCCTTCTTAAATAATTTGTTTTTAGACGTTCACTTTTTTCACTCTTTTCACAGAATGCGTAATTAGAAAGGGGTTATAGTCTTAGAAAGAAAGACCACGTAGCCCTGGTTCTTTCGTTCTATTTGGTAGTGACTTTCCTTAAGACGTTTTATGAAATTTGTCTTCTTAACTGGAGTGTACCCGTCCTCGCTACAATAAGACCTATAATCAATGAATAGATCTCTTATGAGTACATAGTCTGAAGGGTGGGCTTTATAGCCGCTTTCCTGAATAAACATTTTAACGCTATCAGATTCCGTCATATAAGCCTCCC
This sequence comes from Cytophagales bacterium, assembly GCA_038241905.1. Lineage (GTDB taxonomy): Bacteria > Bacteroidota > Bacteroidia > Cytophagales > Hymenobacteraceae > Nibribacter. The sequence goes on from JBBSSO010000019.1 coordinate 6,387, forward strand.
TTGCTTTGACTGATGCTTCACAAACCGTAAACTGGTTTTGCCTTAAAAGTCTATTTAGGCCAGATAAAACCCAATTAAAGACTCCTGACAGTTCATTTTCAATTATCTTGATATGCAATTGCTTGTCTTGTTCTGCTTCAGGGATGGTGACATCAAAGGGCACAATTAGAAAGCGCCGAAAGAATGCGTTTGTTTGTTCTACATCGCGCGGTAAATCGTTCACGTTGAATATTAACCGGGCATAGTCAGAAATCTGCATAGGGTTGCCATAAGGGAGCCTTGCCGTAACTGTTTCACCGGACGCCAACTGTTTAAAGGTGGCCGCTTCCAGTTTGCCGCTTATCTCACTAGCGTAGTTCACCAACTTGTTAGCGATCATTGCGCGGTAATAGCCGTTCTCATTGGTAAGGTCTTGCAGTGAGTACTGCGAGGTGTTTTCAGGTCCAAACAGAGCGTTTACAACTTCTTGAAACACCGACTTTCCATTTGCTCCGGTCCCGTAAAGGAATAGTACTTTCTCTTCTTTAATTCGGCCATTTTTTACGAAAACATAGCCTAGGTATTCTGCCAGAACTTGTTGCCGCTGCTTGTCTGGTAATACTTTGTTTAAGTAGTTCTCAAACATTGGAGCGGTGGCCGCTGGGTCATACGGGAATGAAAGTTGGTGCTTTAGAAAATTGCTGCTATCAAAATCTTTTAGCTCAGTTCCTTTGTCAGTTATGCTAACAGTACCGTTTTGAACATTAAGCAAAACCTCATTCTTTTTCTTTGGGGGTTTTGGGAGATAAGCAAGAGTATGGAATTGCTTATAAAGGGAATCTCTAAACTGCCAATGTCTGGAGTTGAACTTGTCAACGCCCATTCTCTCCGCGGCTGCACCTAGAAATGCCTTTATTTCGTCAGCTTCAAAAAGTGCCCAATATGCCCCATTGTATAAATAAATGAAGTCATGATTCCGACAAATGCCTAAGTTGTTTTTGGCAGCTGTTTCAATTACCGATTCTATGGTAATAATTTGGAAGTGGGCATTCTTTAATTTTTCGTTTTCTTCTATTTCTGCGAGCTCCCGAAAATCAAGCGGACCTATGCCATCAAGGATCCGGTTTAATATTCCAGCATGATCTATAGATCCATTACCCAGCACGGTTTTCGGCTCTTTTGGCGTTGCATTATCCAGCACAAACCCTAGGTGTGCCTTTAAACTTGCCGCGTTAATTGGCTGTTTTACAGAATTTTGCGTATCTTTATCGTGCTGCTCAAAAGAAACGTTTTCGGGGGTGCTAACTTGCTTAAGCATTGTTAGTACCTCCTTTTCTTTTTCTGGCATTCTTGGCCAGTGCTAATTCATTAGCGCTTGAATTATCGCTATCAATAGTTTGGGAGTCAACCCAGGCTTGCAGGTCACTTCTAGAAAAGACAAGACGTGAACCAAAAGTTTTATGGGGTATTTGCTTTGATGACGTCAGCTTATAAAGCTTGGATTTACTCAGGCCGGTAAGCCCTAAAGCGTCTTCAAATGTACAGCGGTCTGGCAACTGCTGCGGCTGAGGCTTATAGGTGGAAGCCCTCCTAATTGCGTTTATTATAACGCTCTCTAATTCTTCTGTGGTGGTTAGTACAATTCCCATTTTCTTCTTTGTTGATTACCTTACAAAGTTGAGAATGGGATATGTGAGTAATTTTATGAACTATTTCATATTTTCCCTTTAGCAAATAACTGTATTTCAAATACTTATAGTGCGTTTTAAAAAATAGTTTGTGAGTAATATGTGATTAATATTTTCTTCTTATCTCATTGCTTCATCTATTTCTCTAATTAGCATTTTATGATTAGCTCTTTTAGAATCAATAATGCCTGTTTTAATATTTGCAAATGAACCAATCTTGCAGCCATACTTTTCTAAAAATGGTTTGATATGCCCATCATGTGTAAACTCATCGCTTGCAGCGTCCTTCATTTTCCAAAGCAAAGCATAAAAGTCTGATTTCTTCTTTACAACGAAATCTATTCTAATTGGATTATTGAAATCAAATAAAGAATAGTATGAATTTAGGTCTATTGGCTCCCAAAGCCTACCATTGAAAGTCTTGTGTATAGTGCGTAGAGTAGCTAATGGAAGAAAATAGTTAGGTTCAATATTATTTATAATAGGGCTTTGTTTTTTACCTTCCAGCCATTCTAATACAAAATGCCTTTTAGAGGGGAAATTTGACAATCCAGTAATTGAAATGGATTTGACCAACTTCAGAAATCGGGTTTTATTTGTGGACACGCTATAGTGTAAATCCAAAAATTCTTCTAGGTCAATATCTTTAACCTTTCTTATTTTCATATAAAAGTTACCGATATAATCCCGCTCATTGCTTTCGCATATAATAACACCTTCGCTATTCACGGTGTCAGTGTTATGCAAATAGTATAGAGGCATGTCTAGGTTACGTACGTGAGTGCGCCCGTCCTCTAGCTGAGTAATTGAAGGCACATTATGAATAGCGAACATTTCTGATTTTGCCATTGCAATTAAAAGTTAGTCAGTAAAGCCGCGTTTTTCACCCGCTCTTCTTGTTCAAAAGAGGCCAAGTAGTTTTCGGTCGTTTTAAGGTCATTGTGGCCAAGACTTTCCGATATAAAGGCAATGTTAGCGCCAGAGCGTTTAAGTACGCTGGCGTAGCTGTGGCGAGCCGTGTAGGTACTAATGTTGCCAATACCAAGCTTTACCCCTACTACCTTCATTTTGTCATTCATTAGGTGCGTAATGTTTTTGACAATCCTACGTTCATCTACCGGCGATTCATTCCCTTTTAAGAAAGGGAAAATAAACTGTTCCGGTGTGCCGCCTTGGTTGCCCCACCGGTTTATGGTGTTTTGCATTTCGGGTGTTATTATGGCATGGATCAGCTTTTTCTTTTTTGCCTTGGCCACCGTCTTTTGACGGTAAAAGCAAATTTCTCCGTTTCGGATATTGGAGTACCTTAGTTTGCAGATATCAGTAATGTTGGCCCCGTTGCACAGGTAAGAAAAAAACCACAAATCCCGGCACATCTCTTCATTGTCGCTACTGCATTCATACTTTACAATCTTGGAAATTTGGGCAATAGTTAAAGCGATATTGCGCCCCTCATGCTGGGGTATCTCATACTTACCTTTACCAAAAGGATGTTGCGCCACTTTAACTATGCCAGCCTCTTTGGCTTCGTTCATGATCACCTGCAAAGCCCTCATGTACATGGAGATTGTAGTATAGCTCTTTTCTTCCTTAAGGAGGTAAGCTTCATATTTTCGGAGCCACTCAATAGTAACCTGGGGAAACTTTATATTTTTGCCGGCAAACAGTTCTATACTTCTAAGAGAATACTTATACCAGTCAGAGGTGCTAACCTTGCCCCTTTCGTTCAAGTCTTCTATTCTGGCAGTAAAGGCAGTATTGAGGGTGCCAGAGGTGGCGCTCCCTAGACGTTTATTAAGTGCCTCAAATGAAAACAGATCTTGTTTGATTAAATCTTTAACCTCAAACTTGATTTTCTCTGAAAATTTCTGAATTGACTCCCTAACGGCTTTTTGGTCTGCGCTTTTTGCGTTTGGCAATCGCTCCCAGCCTTCAGCTGACAAGGCCTTACCAGTAGAATAGTAACTGCGCTGCCGTTGGTAAGTGATTCTTACCCTAACAGGGTGCAAGCCATCCTTATTCACTTTTCGAGTTTCAAGCATGGTGGCCAGAGTAACGCCACTATCAGAAAATTCATACATACAATGCGTGCTAATTTGTGTGACCTAGCAATAGGGTCACACAATGGTACACACAAATATAGGGAATATATGAAAAGTAAAGAAGGTAAATGCAAAGTATATTTGTGCGCTAACGTCTTATTTTCAACGGTTTATATACTGTTTGAAAATTAACGAAAACAGGAGAAAGACCTAGTATTTTGCATGGCATGCAAGAGGTCATCGGTTCGACTCCGATATTCTCCACTAAGGCCCACCAACAGGTGGGCCTTTCCTGTTTTATGGCCTTTTACTGTTACATCCTCTACTCTCCCAAAATTGACAGATACTACGTAGGCAGCTGCCAAGACCTAGAGGATCGGCTTCTTCGCCACAACTCAGGGCGAAGCAAGTCTACCAAAGCTGGCGCGCCTTGGGAGCTCAGGCTTAAAGAACAATTTACCACAAGGCAGGAAGCCGTGCAGCGCGAGATGGAGATAAAGAAGAGAAAGAGCCGCTCTTATATTGAGCAGCTGGTTAGCTCAGCTGGCTAAAGCGTCCCGACGGCGGTCGGGAAGGTCATCGGTTCGACTCCGATATTCTCCACGGAGGCCCACCAACAGGTGGGCCTTTTCTGTTTTATTACCTCCCCATTATTTTTAGCCACCTTTTGACTTTAATATACTTTTCTGTTGGTTTTTCGTACAAAGCGAATGGTATATCAAGAGATTATAGATGAAGCGAGAGCGCTACTTCCGCCCCCTACTGATTGTCTTTTAAATGAACAGGTTGTGCGCATCAATCGCCCGATGACAATCGATGAAATACAAGAATTTGATAAATGCCTTCCTTTACCAGAAGTATTTGAACAATACTATGATGTGAGGTTTAGGAAGGAAGCAGATAATGGCATTAACCTCGGCTGGGAATTTATTCAGATAGACAATCTCCATAATCCATTGCACTAATGCAGTGAATTAGAAAATAGAGGATAAGCCTATTAGATAAATCAAAGGCTTTAATCACAGTCTTTTTGGCTAATGATATAGATTACCTTTAAATCTGTTGATGGATATAAAATGGATATTGTTTGATGACTCGCTGGTATGTGCTTCCTTCATTTTGATTATTTTAAGGAAGTACATACCAGCGAGTTAGCCATCCAATTCTATAATATTTTAAATTGAAGTAGGCACTTAGTTAATAATCATTTTATAGGTACAGGTTATAGGTGCAGGGTGGTTTTTCGACCATTCTTTTCATCAGGTTCTCGAAAATGCCCTCCTTCATCTTGTGTCGGTTGAAGCGGTAGGTGTACTCGTCGATGTAGGCAGCTGCCAGGACCTAGAGGATCGGCTTCTTCGCCACAACTCAGGGCGAAGCAAGTCCACCAAAGCTGGCGCGCCTTGGGAGCTTAAATTCGCTAAAGAGTTTCAGACTCGCGCCGAGGCTGTAGTCAGAGAAAATGAAATAAAGCGAAAAAAGAGCAGGAAATACATTGAGCAGCTGGTTAGCGCAACTGGCTAGGACGTCCCGATAGCAATCGGGGAGGTCATCGGTTCGACTCCGATATTCTCCACAAAGGCCCACCAACAGGTGGGCCTTTTCTGTTTTATGGCCTTCCCATTATTTTTAGCCATCTTTTGACTTTAATATACTTTTCTGTTGGTTTTTCGTACAAAGCGAATGGTATATCAAGAGATTATAGATGAAGCGAGAGCGCTACTTCCGCCCCCTACTGATTGTCTTTTAAATGAAC